>CAYWLE010000075.1:0-8330 GCA_964458825.1 uncultured Oscillospiraceae bacterium
TCGAGAAGCAGCATGGCAAGAACTTCCGCTTCACGCTGACCACCAACGGCATGCTCATCGACGACGATGTGATCGACTTCGCCAACCGAGAATGCCACAATGTGGTGCTGAGTCTGGACGGCCGCAAGGAGATCCACGACCGTTACCGCGTGGATTATGCCGGCAAGGGCAGCTGGGAGCAGATCGTGCCCAAGTTTCAGAGGCTGGTTCAGGCCCGTGGTGGCAAGGGCTATTACATGCGCGGCACCTTCACCCATGCCAATCCGGATTTCCTAAAGGACATTCAGGTGATGCTGGATCTCGGCTTTACGGAGCTGAGCATGGAGCCCGTGGTATGCGCGCCGGGCGATCCTTCCGCGCTGACGGACGAGGATATGCCCATCGTGCTGGATCAGTATGAAAAGCTGGCGGAGCTGATGCGCAGGCGCGACAAGGAGGGCAGACCCTTCACCTTCTATCACTACATGATCGACCTCACCGGCGGTCCCTGCATCTACAAGCGCATATCCGGCTGCGGCAGTGGCACGGAATACATGGCCGTCACCCCGTGGGGCGACCTCTACCCCTGCCACCAGTTTGTCGGCGAGGATAAATACCGGCTGGGCGATATCTGGAGGGGTGTGGAAAACACCGTCGTGCAGGATGAGTTCCGCTCCTGCAATGTCTATGCACGCCCGGAATGCCGCTCCTGCTGGGCTAGGCTCTACTGCTCCGGCGGCTGTGCTGCCAATGCGCTGCACTCCACCGGTTCCATCAAGGGAGTGTACAAGTATGGCTGCGAGCTTTTCAAGAAGCGCATGGAGTGCGCCATCATGGTTCAGCTTGCCCGTGCTTTCGAGGACTGATATCCAATATAGCGCTTGAGGTTGATTATGAACAGCATGACCACGCCGATCTGCGATTTTGTAAGCGAATATGCCCGCAGCCGATCCCTGCGCCTGCATATGCCGGGTCACAAGGGCAAGCCCCTGCTGGGCTTCGAGGCGCTGGACATCACCGAGATTGGCGGCGCAGACAGCCTCTATGAGGCGGACGGCATCATCAAGGAGAGCGAGGTTAACGCCAGCGCTCTCTTTGGTTGCCATACCCTCTATTCCACGGAGGGTTCGTCGCTCTGCATCCGTGCCATGCTCTATCTTGCCCTGCTGCATGCCCGGGAAACGGGCAGAGCGCCGCTGGTTGCCGCCGGTCGCAATGCGCACAAGAGCTTTCTGAGCGCCGCCGCCTTGCTTGGCTTTGATATTTGCTGGCTTCTTCCGGAGCAGCCGGAATCCTATCTCTCCTGCCCTCTGGATGCATCAGCCGTCGAGCAGCAGCTCATGGTGCAAAAGCCCGCCGCCGTCTACCTCACCAGCCCGGATTACCTTGGCAACATGCTGGATATTGCTTCCATTGCGGAGGTTTGCCATCGTCTGGATGTGCTGCTGCTGGTGGACAACGCCCACGGAGCCTACCTGCGCTTCCTTCCGAAAACCAAGCATCCCATGGATCTCGGCGCCGATCTCTGCTGTGATTCTGCCCACAAGACGCTGTCTGCGCTCACCGGCGGCGCTTACCTGCACATCGCTCAGCGGCTGCAAGCCAGTCTTGGCGCGCAGGCAAAGCACGCGCTGGCACTGTTTGGTTCCACCAGCCCGTCCTACCTGATCCTGCAATCGCTGGACGCCTGCAACCGCCGCCTGAACGATGGCTACCGAGCGGAGCTTGCCTGCTTTGCTGAGGCTGTGGATGCGCTGAAGCACAGGCTGCTTGGGCATGGCTATGTGCTTCGCGGCAGCGAGCCCATGAAGCTGACCATCGCGGCAAAGGCTTACGGCTATACGGGCGTAGGCATGGCGGATGCGTTGCTTGAGCGGGGCATTGTGGCTGAGTTTGCCGACCCGGATTTTCTGGTTCTGATGCTTACTCCTGAGCTTGGCTTGGATGCGCTGCACAGGCTGGAGGAAGCGCTTCTATCCCTCGCCCGCCGCCGATCGATCGAGGCTCCCCCGCCAGCCTTCCACCTGCCGAAGCGAGTCATATCCCCGCGGCAGGCCGTGCTCTCTCCCAGCGAAACACTGCCCGCCCAAGCCTGCCTCGGTCGGGTGCTGGCCATCGCGACGGTCGGCTGCCCGCCCGCAGTGACCATCGTTGCCTGCGGCGAGGAGATCGACAGCCATGCGTTGGATTGCTTCCGCTACTATGGTATCGATAGCTGCTGCGTGGTAAAATAAGCTTGGATTGCAAAAACGAGCCTGCATCAGGCTCGTTTTTATGCTTTTCAACAGCTCTATTTTGCTCGGCTTGGCTCGACATCGAATCAAGCGGGGTAGGATTCAAATAAACTGCGTTGACAAAGCTGCCGCAGCGTGGTAAAATAGGCTTCATGAGGGAGTAGTGAGCGTACATATGTACGTAGTAAGTCAACATACTGACGGAAACGTCTGGCTTGCTTTCAATCGCGAGACTCATGTATGCAGTTTCGAGCCATACATGGAGTCTCTTTATTTTTAACTGACTTCAGGCGCGGCTTAGACTGCGCCTGTTCCATTTTGCAGGCAACCCATTTCTTACATAGTGGAGGCATGTGCGATGAACATTGGTTTTTCATTCTTCTTCAATAGCATACTGCTGGGCGTGGGACTGGCGATGGACGCCTTTTCCGTGTCCCTCGCCAACGGTCTGAACGAGCCGGGCATGAAGCGCGGCAAGCTTTGCGGCATTGCCGGGGTGTTTGCTTTCTTTCAGGCGCTGATGCCCATGCTTGGCTGGGTGTGCGTGCATACCATCGTGCAGTATTTTCAGGCATTTGAGCGGCTGATACCGTGGATCGCACTGCTGCTGCTCGGCTTCATCGGCGGCAAGATGCTCATTGAGGGCATACGCGGCGACGAGGCGGAGGAAAAGGCTGGCGTGGGCTTTGCCGCGCTGCTGGTGCAGGGCGTGGCAACCTCCATCGACGCGCTTTCGGTGGGCTTCACCATCGCGGATTACATGCTGCCCGAGGCTCTGCTTGCCGCGCTGCTGATCGCCAGCGTCACCTTTGTGATCTGTACCGCAGGGCTGGTCATCGGTCGCAAGGCAGGCACAAGGCTTGCCGGCAAGGCAGGTATCCTTGGCGGCAGCATATTGATCTTCATCGGGCTGGAAATCTTCCTCTCCAGCATGCTCTGATGTCTATCCGGCGGACACGGCAAGCCGCCCCATGCCCCTGCCCTCCGCCCTGCAGCGCAGGTAAACCTTCGTACACTTGCGGTACTTGGCAAAGGTTCGGCGTGCCGCATCAACATCTCCATAAACCTTCCAGCAGCCGCAGCACTTTGCTCCGAGGCGTGCATGGATGAAGCCATACACGTCCTCCGGCGGATAGCCAAGGAATAGCCCGATCTCATGGGGAAAGTCCTCCCGTCCACGCATGCGCTCCATCAGGCGCACGATGCATCGGTTGAGGTTCTCACAGCTATAGCCGCGCTCCCGAACAGGTAAACCAGCCTCTTGCCATCGCCATAGCGCAGCGGCAGTGCCCGCAGACCCTTGCCCGCAAGCCGCCGGTTCAGCTCACGCACGCTGCCATGCATATCGTCGCAGCTGGTAAAGCGGCAGGAAAAGAGGCTGCCCGTCTTGATGGAAGCCAGCGTGGGTGCGCAATAACGAATGACCGTTTCTTCAGACATGCTTTACCTCCGTAGATGATATACAGCATGTTAGCGCTATCTAACTATAGGCTTAAATCAAAGCGCGGCAAACGCGCTTTGATGCGATATGGTCGGACAGATAGTTAGCATAATCTAACCTTTATTAGTATAATACAACCCCCCCCAGCCTGTCAAGCCCTTCCAATGGATCCCGTCAAAAAAGGAGCCACGGCTGGCTCCCTTTTGCTATAGAACTTTATTCCTCAATAAAGCGTGTGATCTCATCAATATCCACGCCATTTTCCACATCCACGATCAGCACGCGCTCCCTTGGCAGGGAATCTGCCCAAGCATCATAGAGGCGCTTTTGCCGCTCGGCATACTCCCGACCAAGCTCGCTCTCATATTCCCTGCCGCGTATGCGCAGGCGCTCGGTCAGCAGCGAAACCGGGCAGCGAAGGTAGATATACTTGTCAATGGGCGGCATAAGCTTGGCGATGCCCTGCGCCATCTTTTCGATCACGCCATACTCCACCTCCGTCAGATCGCCCACCTCAAGCCGGTAGCGAGCCAGCACGAGATTTTCAATAAGGCAGCGGTCGAAGAGGTAAAGCTCCTTTCCTGCATCCAGCCAGTCGGTATGGTCGAAGTAGAGTGCCAGAAAGGTCATCTGGCTGTGGAAGGACCAGCGGCTGGAATCGGAATAATATTCATTGATGAAGGGGTTGTCCTGCGGGCGCTCCTCATGAGCAACGGCGCGATCCCCGTAGTGCTCCAGCAGGCGCTCCAGCAGCGTGGTTTTGCCCGCAGCCACCGCGCCGCTGATGGAAATGTATTTCATAGTGCATTCGCTCCTGTACGCATTATTTTTGCGGGGTTTCCCGCGCCACACCGTTGTATTATAGCATCAATCGCATTAAGGTTCAAGGGAGGCAGCATCTTTTCACGCTTGCATCTGCCGCTCAATAGTGGTAGGTCAGCCGCATGCGGACGAAGCAGTAGATCGTCACGGCAAGGGACATGAGCTCCGCCAGCAGGATCGACAGCCATATGCCGTTCAAGCCAAGGAGCATCGGCAGCAGCAGCACCGAAGCAACCTGAAACAGCAGCGTGCGCAGGAAGGATATGGCTGCCGAAACAAGACCGTTGTTCAGCGCGGTGAAGAAGGAGGAGCCGAAGATGTTGAAGCCCATAACGAGAAATGCCAGAGCATAGAGCATGAAGGCATGTCTGGTAAGGCTGAGCAGCTGGGCATCATAGCTTACGAATATCTTCGCCAGCGGCAGAGCCAGAACCTCGGCAAGCAGCGTGAGCGACACGGCAAGCACGGCGATCAGCCGCAGGCTCTTGCGGTACATATTCTGAAGCTCGGCATAGTTCTGTGCGCCATAATTATAGCCAATGATGGGTGCAGAGCCAATGGAGTAACCCACAAACACGCCGATGAATATGAAGTTTACATACATGATCACGCCGTATACCGCCACGCCATCCTCGCCGATGAAGCGCATAAGCTGGAAGTTATAGAGCATGTTCACCAGCGACATGGATACATTGGTCATCAGCTCGGAGGAGCCGTTGGTGAAGGTCTTGATAAGCGCACGTGCGCGACCATCAAACCTGCATCCGGTCAGCCGCAGCAGGCTGCTGTTGGGCATGGCAAAGTAGACCAGCGGCGCCACGCCGCCAACCAGCTGGCTGATGGCTGTGGCAATGGCTGCGCCTGCAAGCCCCCAGTGGAACACAGCCACAAACAGCGCGTCCAGCACGATATTTGTGCAGCCAGCCGCCACGGTGACGCCAAGCCCTAGCTTCGGCTTCTCTGCTGTGATTAGGAAGCTCTGAAAGGTATTTTGCAGCATGAAGAAGGTCAGCGCCGGTAGAATGATCCTTCCATATTCCACGCAGTACTCCAGCATCTCCCCTTCCGCACCCAGCAGGCGTGCCACTGGACGCAAAAACACAAGCCCGAGCACGCTGAACACAATGCCGAACACGATATTTGCATAGATCAGCAGGGAAAACATGCGGTTGGCACGGCTGCGGTCGCCCTCGCCGATGGTCATGGAAACCAGAGCGCTGCCGCCGGTGCCGATCATGAAGCCGATGGCGCTGAAGACCATCAGGAAGGGCATGATGAAGTTGATGGCTGCAAAGGGCGTCTTGCCCACAAAGTTCGATATGAAGATGCCGTCCACCACGCCATAGATGGATGTGAAAATCATCATCACGATGGAGGGTAAGGTGAAGCGCAGCAGCTTGGTATAAGTAAAGTGGTCGGAAAGTTGGATCTTCATGTTGCCTCCGAACGCTTGGCTTGTGATTGGCTTGTGATTGGCTTGTGATTGGTTTGCACTTGCTTTGTGCTTGGCTTCTGCTTGGTTTGCTTGGCTGTATTCAGGCACAAAGCAAAGCCCTCTCCGCAATTGCGAAGGGGACTTTGAAGCCTGCCCGGCCGGCTGCTATTTTTGTATCAGCTCCGGGGTGATCTCCTCCTGATAGGAATCGTCCACATTCTGCACCTGCTGCAAAGCCTTGAATATCTTCTGCATCTTGTAGTCCGTTTCAGTAATCACATCTGCACATTCGCGCAGCTGCTCCACGATGCTCTGGGAAACCTCCTCGGTGTTCTTATAGCGTATGCCATGCTCGAGGGTCGCCCAAAAGTCCATGGCGACGGTGCGAATCTGGATCTCCACCGTGGCATAGAGCTTGCCCTGCGACATATATACCGGCACATCCACAACGATATGCAGGCTGCGGTAGCCGTTGGGCTTGGGATTCTTGATATAATCCTTTTCGAGGATGAGGGAAATATCGTCCTGTGCCAGCAGAAGGTTTGCTATGTGGTAAATATCATCCACATAGCGGCAAACCACGCGCACACCGGCAATATCGTGCAGGTGCTTCTTTGCACTGGACATGGAAACCGGCGCGCCGGTGGCTCGCAGCTTCTTTACGATGCTGTTGAAGGACTTCACCCGGCTCTCCAGATGATGGATGGGATTGTGGCGGTTTCGGAAGGAAAACTCGCTATCCAGCGTTTGCAGCCGGGCGTTGATCTCGCGAATGGCTGCGGAATATACGCCGCGAATCTGGGCATAGTCCTGCCGCATATCCTCATAGGAATTTTCGAAGGGATCGTCAAAGCCCGTCCGAAGAGGCTTACTATTCTGCTGCTCCATGGCGCTTTTCCTCCTTTCCTTTCTGCTGTTGGCTGGCTGACTGCCCCGCGCTGAGCACATCCCACGGCGTGAGCATGCAGATCAGCTCGCCCTGCGGCTTGCCGGTCTGAGTGAGAAAGACTGCACTGAGCCTGCCATTGCGGCTGCTTCGTGCGTCAAAGGCGCTGCGAACCGCCGTTATCGTGGCGTCCGCCGCCATGAACATATATCTTTCCCCCGTGCGATGCTCCAGCGAAACCTTGTCGCCGAGCGCGGAGATGCGGCTATCCTCGTTGAGGCTGCCCAGTCCACGGGCGCTCAGGCAATCAAATAGGCTCTTGATGCTGAAGACCCCGACAATGCCGCCGCCCTCTAAGATCGGCACGTGGGAATAGCCGTTGTTCTGCATGGCTTGCATCACATGATACACCCGATCGTTCATGTGGGCGCACAATATCCGCTCGGCAGGCGTGCCAAAATCCGCCGCCAGCCTTGGTCTGCGCACGTATTCGATCACGCCGTCCAGCCGGTCGAGCATCTCCTGCGATGGCTCCACCACGCTCTGGCCATCGCTGCCTGCGTTGTGGGAAAGTATATTCCGAATCTCTCGCAAAAGATCCAGATCCACGCGGATGGGTGCGGAATCCCCATCCCGAATATATTCGATCACGACGCTGGAGGATGTGAGCCTGCGACCCTCATAGCGCTTTTCCAGCAAGCCCTCCAGCACACGGTATTTCTGCAAAAATAATTCCGATCTCAAAATTTCCGCTCCTTATCCGCGAGCCTCCTTGGCCTGCGGGGAAAGATCCATAAACCATGTATATTCACCCTTCCAGCCCAGCTTCACAGTACCGAGGGAGCCGTTTCTCTGCTTGGCAATGATAAGCTCCGCGATGTTCTTCTCAGCCGTTTCAGGGTTGTAATAATCCTCGCGGTGAATGAACATGACCACGTCGGCGTCCTGCTCGATGGCGCCGGACTCGCGAATATCCGATAGCATCGGCCGATGGTTAGATCGGCCCGCCGGCGCTCGGGAGAGCTGCTGCAATGCAATGACCGGCACGCCCAGCTCTATCGCAAGCGACTTGAGGGCACGGGAAATCTGCGCGACCTCCTCCTGTCGGCTGCCGAAGCTGCCGGAGCCGCTCATCAAGGAGAGATAATCGATCATGATAATATCCAGCCCATGCTCCAGCTGCAAGCGCCGCGCCTTGGAGCGCACCTGAGATACGGTGATGCCCGGCGTGGCGTCCACAAAGATGGATGCCGGGCCGATGGCGATCATCGCATCGCAGAGCTTTGCCCATTCGTCATCCTCGATCTGCCCGCGGCGCACCCGCTGCATATCCACCCGAGCCTCGGTGCATAGCATGCGCATGGCAAGCTGCTCGGCAGGCATTTCCAGAGAGAACACCGCCGCCCTCTTGCCCGTGCGTATGGCTGCATTTTCTATGAAGTTCATGCCGATGCTGGTCTTGCCCATGGCCGGTCTGCCTGCCACGAGGATCATCTCGCCGGGATGGAAGCCGGTCAGCAGCTCGTCCAGCTC
>CAYWLE010000076.1:0-8307 GCA_964458825.1 uncultured Oscillospiraceae bacterium
GGCGGCTCCATCTGCATCACCCGCGAGACCAAGGGCATCGGCCGCGGTCAGGCGAGCGCGCTGATCGAGGTTGCTGCGGCTCGCGATGAATATTACAAAAAGACCGGCATCTACGTGCCCGTATGCTCCGACGGCGGCATTGTACACGACTACCACATGACGCTGGCGCTGGCCATGGGCGCTGACTTCATGATGCTGGGCCGCTACTTCGCCCGCTTTGACGAATCTCCCACCCAGAAGCTGATGATCAACGGCTCCTATGTGAAGGAATATTGGGGCGAGGGCAGCAACCGCGCCCGCAACTGGCAGAGGTACGATCTGGGCGGCAAGACCAAGCTGAACTTCGAGGAAGGCGTGGATTCCTACGTAACCTACGCCGGCTCCCTGCACGACAACGTGGCAAAGAGCCTCTACAAGGTCAAGAGCACGATGTGCAATGTGGGCGTGACCACCATACCCGATCTCCAGCGCGATGCCAAGCTGACGCTGGTATCCTCGGTATCCATCGTGGAGGGCGGCTATCACGACGTTACCCTGCGCGCAACCAACAACCGGAACAACTAACATTGCGGCGGAGAAGTAAGCCTTCTTCCAAGCATTGCAGGCTTTATCCGCAATCAAAAAGGGAGTCGCTTTTTCAGGCGACTCCCCTTTGTTTTATATTTTATTCAGTAGCCGATGCTGTGGCGTATCTGCTCTGCCTCCACGGCGGCGGTAAGCCCGCCTGCGCTGGCGATGAAATCGGCATAGTCAAAATATTTGCCATCGATGCTGAAGCTCTCCCGCAGGAGCAGGCTGCGCAGCAGCTCATTGCGCTCGCCGCTGTAATAGATGCGCACGTCGGTGCCGTTGGGGCAGTTTTCAGCGATCCACTTCGCATCCTCGGGCCAGAGGCGGATGCAGCCATGGGACACAGGCTCGCCCATCTGGGCAGCTGCCTGCTGATCGAGGGTGCTTAAATCCTTCTTGGCATAGGGCAGCGAATGGAAGAGATAGGCATCGACGATGCGGGTGACATACTGCACAAAGCAGTGGTACTTGGGTATCTCATACCATTCGGTGCGCTCGTGGCTATAGCGCTGGTTCAACTCAAATTCACCGATGGGCGTGGCATCCTCGGGAACCTCGCCGGAGCCGGTGGAACAGATCATCTGCCGCACGACGCCGCTCACGTCCCTGTCGCTGGCGTGGTATATGGTAACGATCTGGTTGGTGATATCCACCTCGATGGCGTAATCCTCGCCGCCATCCTCCTCCGCCATGCAGCAGGGCAACAGCATGAGCGCCATCACAAGTGCCAGAGCACGCCATAGCCTTCGTATCATAAGCAGACCCCCATGTTATCATTTGCGTTTCGTTGGTTTGATATAATCTGCCTTTGCAGGCTTTATCGGCGGGCATGCCTATTGCTGCTTCTTCATCAGCTCCAGCATCCGCTTGTGCATTTCCTCAGCCACGCTCATGGAAGCCTCCTTCTGCTGGCGAACCTGATCCTCCAGCTCGTCAAAAAGCTCGTTCTTCACGTTCAGACCGGGTGCATCCGGGGTAAGGAGGTCGCTGATCTTCTCTGCGCCATCCTTCACTGCATCCACGGCGCTGCCCACGCCAGCCTTCACCTTTTCCACCACGGGCGCTGCCTTCTCCTTCATATCCTCCACCACGGGAGCAGTCTTCTCCTTCAGGTTTTCCACCACGGGCGTGGCTTTCTCCTTCAGGTTATCCACGGCGGCGCCCAGCTTTTCCTTCACATCCTCAGCCACGGGAGCAGCCTTCTCCACGGCGCGCTCAATGGCGGCGCGAGTCTCATTCAAAATATCGCTCATTTGCCGTCGTCCTCCTGTTTTTTATGCATACCAGCCTTATGCTGCTATTGTAACACTGCGGGCAGCGATTTGCAATATGGCGGCAGAGCACAGGCTGTAAAGTATACGCCCCGAATGTTCGTGAAAACTGCAAATCGATATTACATAAAAGTACATGTCCACTTAACATGGCTTGGTGATAATCTGAGTAGAAAACAGATCAAGGAGGTTGGATTATGAACTTTGAACTTCTGCACCCGGCAGACCAGCTCGTGATGATCATGGCCAGAATTTATGCTTATGGCATGACCACGACCTCCGGCGGCAACATCTCCATCAAGGATGAAAACGGCGATATCTGGATCACACCCTCCGGCATCGACAAGGGCAACCTGACCCGTGCGGATATCATGCAGATCAAGCCCGATGGCACCGTGATCGGTCCGCACACCCCCTCGGTCGAATTCCCCATCCACAGCAATATATATAAGCTGCGCCCCGATCTGCACGCCATCGTGCATGCCCATCCGCCGGTGCTGGTGGCATTCAGCTTGGTTCGTCAGGTGCCGGATATGCAGCTGATCCCCGGCGCCTCTCTGGTATGCGGCAAGGTTGCCCTCGCCAAGTATGATATTCCCGGCAGCGAGGGTCTGGGCAACAACATTGCCGAGAAGTTTGCCGAGGGCTATAATACCGTGCTGATGGAAAACCACGGCATCATCTGCGGCGCTGGCGACCTCTACCACGCCTTCATGGTGTTTGAAACTGTGACCAGCTCCTCCAAGATCGAGCTGGACGCCCTCAAGCTCGGCACGCCCCGCCGACTGACCGACGCACAGATTGCGCTGGACAGCTCCAAGGCACACCCGCCGCTGGATGCCTTCGAAGCCAAGGTGGTTTCCAGCGAGGAGCGTGCAGGTCGCCGCGATATGTGCGCGCTGATCCACCGCTCCTATGACCAGCGGCTCTTCACCAGCACGCAGGGCACCTTCTCCATGCGCCTCTCCGACGGCTCCTTCCTCATCACCCCCTACATGAAGGACAGGAAATATCTGGAGCCGGAGGACATCGTGCGCATTAAGAGCGGCATGTGCGAGCTTGGCAAGACCCCCAGCCGCTCCGTGCTGCTGCACCAGCGCATCTATGAGCTGCACCCGGAGATCAACTCCGTGATCATCGCCCATCCCCCGGCAACCATGGCGTTTGCCGTGACCGATGCGGAATTTGATTCCCGCCTGATTCCTGAGAGCTATATCTCTCTGCGCAACGTAGCTCGCCTGCCCTATGCCGCCAGCACGCTGGATCTGGAGGGTACCGCAGCCATGTTTACCGCACAGACGCCGGTAATCATCGTGGATAACCAGTGCGCCATCGTGACCGGCGCTTCCCTGCTCAACGCCTTCGACCGGCTGGAGGTGCTGGAGTACAGCGCCGAGGCCATGATCGCCGCCAAGGGCATCGGCAAGGTGGTGCTCATCTCCGATGAGGAGATCGACGCGCTGAACAAAGCATTCAAGCTGAGCTGATTTTATCTGCTACATAATATTCAGTGTAAAATAAAGCTAAGGGCTGCCGCTTCACATCGAAGCGACAGCCCTTTTGCCTGTCCAAAAGCCATTACAGAACCTCTATAAAAAATCATGGCCAGCGACATGAGCGGCGAGGGAAAATCTTTCCCTCGCCGCCAAACTTGTTTGCCTTACATCAGGCTCAGCAGCTTCTGATAGGCAGCCTCCCACTCGGGGGTGTGGTGCGGCTCAAACTGGCATACGTCCTCGCTGTTGCGAACCACGCGGCGCAGATCATCCACATCCTTTACAGCGCCCAGCGCCATAGCCTGGCAGAGCAGGTTGCCGATGGCCGCGCCCTCCACCGGGCCGGTGATAACCGGGCGATCAAGGGAATCCGCCGCCATCTGGTCGAGCATTTTGTTGTTGCAGCCGCCGCCGACGATATTCAGCGTGTCTATGCGCTGACCCTTGATCTCCTCAAGGCGCTCCAGCGCCCAGCGGTACTTCAATGCAAGGGACTCATAGATGCAGCGTGCAACCTCGCCCACGGTGGTGGGAACAGGCTGGTTGGTTCGCTCGCAGTAAGCCTGAATCTTCTTAATCATGCTGCCGCCGGCAAAGAACTCGCCATAATCAGGATCGATGATGGAGCGGAAGGGCTGCACCTTCTCCGCCTCCTGCACGATTTCGGGCCAAGTATAGTTCATGCCCTCCTTGATCCACTGGCGGCGGCATTCCTGAATCAGCCACATGCCCATGATGTTCTTCAGGGGACGGAAGCCGCCCTGAATGGTGCCTTCATTGGAGAAATTGGCATCGCGAACCTCGCTCTTGAGGATGGGCTGATCCACCTCCACGCCGAAGAGCGACCATGTGCCGCTGGAGCAGAAGGCGAAGGAACCGCTGCCGGGAATGGCTGCCACGGCGGAGGCGGTATCATGGGTGCCGACGGAGGCATAGGCTGCGGCGTTTATGCCCAGCTCCTCGCAGATTTCGGGCCGCAGACGACCGCGAACCACGCCTGCATGGTCGATCTCGCCGAAGATCTTCTCCGGCAGACCCAGCTCGCGTATGGTTTGCCAATCCCAGTCCTTGGTGGTTGGGTTGTAGAGCATGCTGGTGGTTACATTGGAATACTCGCTCTTCTTCACGCCGGTCAGGAAATAGCCCAGCAGGTCGGGCATCAGCAGCATATCCTCGGCAAGCTCCAGCGTCACATCTCCCTCGGCCTTGCGGCGGGCCAGCTGATAAATGGTATTGAAGTTCATGGTTGCAATGCCAGTGCGCTCGAAGAGGGTTTCGAAGGGAACCTTCTCCCACACGCGCTGCATATCCGCATCCACCGCAAAGCGATAGGAACGGGGATTGCCCAGCAGGTGGCCGTTCTTATCCAGCAGACCATAATCCACGCCCCATGTATCGATGCCGAAGCAATCCAGCTCGCCATAGCCGCCGTGCTTGAAGGCAAGCAGACCGCGCTTGAGCTGATCGTAGAGGTAGGGCAGATCCCAGTAGTAGACGCCGTTCATTTCGATATAATTGTTTTCGAAGCGGTGCAGCTCCTTCATGACGATCTTATCGCCATCGAACTGACCAAGTATGGCACGGCCGTTGCTCGCGCCAAGATCGAAAGCAATGAGGTTCAGTGTCTTTTTCATATTCTGCCTCCATCAACCATTAGCGCTTGGAAAGCACATCCTCTTCATACTTGAGCACCTGCTGATACCAATCCATACCCACGGGGATATCATGCTTCATGCAGTAGTAATCCCAGATAGCGCCGGCGGGCATGCTCTTTCTCTCCTCCAGCATGGCGAAGCGCTTGGTATAGTCGCCCTCGGTCTCCGCCTTCTGCATGGTCTTGTAGTCGGCAAGGCAGGCGTTGAGCAGCGCCTTGCGGGCATTGCGCATGCCGATCGCCCAGCAGGCAATGCGGTTGATGGATGCATCGAAATAATCCAGACCGATATAGGTGCGGTTCTGGTAATCATTGAAGATGATCTCGTCCATGATCTTCTGAAGCTCATCGTCCAGAGCCACTACATGGTCGCTGTCCCAGCGCACAGGACGGGATACATGCAGAATCGTAGAATCCACGAAGTTCAGCACGGCGCTCATCTTGGCGGAGATCACCTCGGTGGGATGGAAGTGACCGGCATCCAGCGTGTAGGAGAGGCCATTCTTGATGGCATATCCCATGGAGAACTCATGGCTGGCCACGGTGAAGGATTCCACGCCGATGCCAAAGAGCTTGGATTCAATGCCGCAGGGAACATCCTTCTGAGAGATGCTCTTGTCGGCAAATATCTCGTCCAGAGAGGCGGTCATGCGCTCGCGGAAGGCGCGGGTACCCACGCAGGTATCCTTCATGCCATCGGGCATCCAATAGTTGATGGCGCAGGGCTTGCCCAGCTGCTTGGCAAATTCATTGCCGATCTCGCGGCAGCGCTTGCCATGCTCGATCCAGAAGCGGCGCACGTTCTCCTTCGGGCTGGAGAGGGACAGGTCGCCATCCATCATGGGATGAGCAAAGTAGGTGGGGTTAAAGTCAAGACCCATGCCGTTTGCCTTCGCCCAATCCACCCAGCCTTGGAACTCGGCAATGGTGTATTCGTCACGATCAATCTTCTTGCCGTGCTTTTCGGCATAGGAGGCGTGCAGGTTCAGCTTGGTTGCGCCGGGAATCATGGTGCGTGCGAAGTCGATATCCTTGCGCAGCTCCTCCACGCTGCGGGCACGGCCAGGATAGTTGCCCGTGGTCTGGATGCCGCCGGTCAGGCTGTCGCTGCCATCAAAGCCGATTACGTCATCGCCCTGCCAGCAGTGCATGGAAACGGGAATGGCGTCTGCCTTTGCCATCGCGGCTTCCACATCGATGCCCGCCGCGGCATAAACCTCCTTGGCATATTCATATCCTGCAAGTATCAGTTTTTCATTCATGGTATTTCCTCCTGTAAATTATTGACTGATCCTATTATATGATTTTTACTTTTCGCCGTCAATGCGCTGCTGGAACCTTCGCAAGATAGTGTAATATTTCCCCAACTATGCGCAAAAACGCATGCTTTTTCAGCTGCTTATCCACCACAAGATAAAAGAAATAACCAAGCTAAGCCAGCCCTGCCCTTCACTGCCTGCCAGCCTCCATCAGCTTCAGCTTGTACTGCTTGGGCGTGGTTCCCTTGTACTTTTTGAACTGCTTTATGAAGGCGCTGGAATCGGCAAAGCCGCAGTGCACCGCAACCTCCGCCACATTCATATCCGCGTTCACCAGAAAGTGCGCGGCACATTCGATGCGGTAGTAGTTCAGGTAATCGATGGGCGAGCGATGCACGATGGCGCGGAAATAGCGGCAGAAATACTTAGGTGAAAAGCCGGTCAGCCGCGCCAATGTATCCAGCGAGATATGCTGCCCATAGTGCTGCTCAATGTACTCCAGCGCCGGCTTGAGCTGCTCTGCCTTCTGCCATGTGCGTTCGGACACAGTGTGCAGCTGGGCGGTGGCAATGTTCTTCAGGTGCAAACCAAGGAAGCTGCAAACCGCCGCCAGCATCTGTATCTGCCGATCCTCAAATCCCTCGGCAGCCAGCGTAAATAGCCTGCCCACCGCCATCTGAAACTCCGGCTCATCCTCGATCGCGCCGCTCTTGAGGAAGATATTGTTGCGCAGCAGGGGTCGCAGGCTGTTTCGGCAGGATTCAATGCCCGGCATCATCGCCTGCGGATCAAACACAATGCATTCGTATACGCAGCTTTCAGGCTCGCCGCCGTGGATCACACCCGCGCCGATGCTCAGCAGATCCCCTGCCTCCAGCAATATCTCTCGATCATCCAGAAAAATGCGCATGCTGCCGCTGCGGATGCGTATGATCTCCGCTTCCTTGTGCCAGTGCATGGTCATTCGGTAGCGGGGATAGTTCTCATCCACAAAGTAATAGGCCAGCGGGAAATCGCCGGTGCGGTGCTGTATCTGCTCATGATAATCCAAATAGTGCATGGAAACATCTCCTTTGGGTTATGGTGAAGATATAACCATTTTCCGTGATTATACCACAATACACATACCAAAATCAATGTTATATTGTGATTAAATCGCAACATTTTGCATAATAAACTTTTTTAATGGAGGTATATATCATGGCAACCAACAGATACATTGGCGATTACCCCGTAATCGGCATCCGTCCCTGCATTGACGGTCGCCGCGGCCCGATGATGCTGCGTGAATCCCTTGAGCCCACCGTATGGGCAATGGCAAATGCAGCCAAGAAGCTCTTTGAGGAAAACCTGCGCTATTCCAATGGCGAGCCTGTAAAGGTCGTTCTGGCTGATAGCTGCATCGGTCGCGTGCCGGAGGCTGCCGCCTGCGCCGATAAGTTCCGCAAGGAAGGCGTCGCCATCACCCTGTCCGTCACCTCCTGCTGGTGCTACGGCTCCGAAACCATGGATATGGATCCCACCACCATCAAGGGTGTGTGGGGCTTCAACGGCACTGAGCGTCCCGGCGCGGTTTACCTCGCAGCTGTGCTCGCCGGTCATGCCCAGAAGGGTCTGCCTGCATTCGGCATCTATGGTCATGAGGTTCAGGATCTGGATCAGGTAAGCGAGGTTCCCGAGGATGTTAAGGAAAAGCTGCTCCGCTTCGGCCGCGCAGCCATCGCCGTCGCCACCATGAAGGGCAAGAGCTACCTGCAGATCGGCTCCCAGTGCATGGGCATCGCCGGCTCCATCATCGATCAGGAAATGATGGAAAGCTACTTCGGCATGCGCGTCGAATCCGTGGACGAGGTTGAGATCCTGCGCCGCATGGAGGAAGGCATCTATAACGAAGAGGAATTCCAGAAGGCTCTGGCTTGGACCAAGGAGCACTGCAAGGAAGGCCGCGATTATAACCCCGAAGAGGTGGATTTCCTCGGCGAAAAGCGCCGCATTAAGTTCACTGCTGAAGAAAAGGAAAAGCAGTGGGAGTTCACCGTCAAGATGTACCTCATCAT
>CAYWLE010000077.1:0-8265 GCA_964458825.1 uncultured Oscillospiraceae bacterium
GGATACCGCTCAGGCTCAGGAGAAGATGACTCCCACCTGGACCGCTACCGAAGGCAACATCGAAGTTGTGTTTGTTAACAACGACGACATGGGCACCGGCGTTGTCGCTGCCATGAACGCTTTCAACTACAACACCGGCCGCGAGGGCGATCCGTCCATCGTTGTTATCGGCGTTGACGCTACCGATTCCGCTCTGGAAGCCATCAAGGCTGGCAAGATGACTGCTACCGTAAAGCAGGACGGCGACGCCATGGGTTATGCCAACGTCATGATCGCCCTGAACTACCTCGA
The DNA here is from genome assembly GCA_964458825.1 of uncultured Oscillospiraceae bacterium. Lineage (GTDB taxonomy): Bacteria > Bacillota > Clostridia > Christensenellales > Aristaeellaceae > SFTH01. Next base: position 292 of record CAYWLE010000077.1, read on the forward strand.
CAACGGCACCTGGCTGGAAGGCACCGACTACGAGTACGCTGCTGACGGCTATTCCGTACGTATCCCCTACGCCAAGATCACCGAGGTTGAATAATAAATACCTTAGATTGATCTGATAGCGATTGGTTTCTGATAAAGCAACCTAGGCTATGCAGGAGGCGCTTGGAAGCGCAGGCTTTCCAGCGCCTCCTCTTTCGGTATCCTCAGTGGTCAAGGGTCAACCGACAGTTGTTCCTTGTCCGCTGAGGGTAAACTCCAGAGAAGAAAAAAGTGCGGTGATTTGAATGCAGCAATCTACCTATCTGCTTGAGATGGAAGGCATCGTAAAGCAGTTTCCTGGCGTAAAGGCGCTGGATGGCGCGCAGCTGAAGCTGCGTCCCGGCACAGTGCATGCCCTGATGGGTGAAAATGGCGCCGGCAAGTCCACCCTGATGAAGTGCCTTTTCGGCATTTACAACAAGGATGAGGGCACGATCAAGGTCAATGGGGAGGAGGTATCCTTTACCAATCCCCGCAATGCACTCGACAACGGCGTTGCCATGGTTCATCAGGAGCTGAACCAAGTTTTGCGCCGTAACGTAATGGAAAATGTCTGGCTTGGCAGATTCCCCACCAAGAATGGTTTCGTCGATAGCCGCAAGATGTATCGCGATACTCAGGAAGTGTTTAAGGATCTTGAGATCGATGTCGATCCCCGTTCCATTATTGGTGATCTGTCGGTATCCCAGCGCCAGATGATCGAGATCGCCAAGGCAGTTTCTTATAATGCGAAGATATTGGTTCTCGACGAACCCACTTCCTCTCTTACCGAGAATGAAGTTGAGCACCTCTTCAGGATCATTGAAAAGCTCACGGCTCAGGGCGTAGGCATTATCTATATCTCCCATAAGATGGACGAGATACTGCGAATCTCCCACGACGTTACCATCATGCGAGATGGTCAGTGGGTCGCCACCCGCCCCGCCAGCGAGCTTACCACGGATGAGATCATTCGCCTGATGGTAAACCGCTCCTTTGACAACCGCTTCCCGCCCAAGGACAATACCCCCGGCGAGGTTTTGATGACCGTCAAGAACCTCACCGGCAAGTATGAGCCCACCTGCCACAATGTATCCTTTGAGCTGCGCAAGGGCGAGGTTCTGGGCGTTGCTGGTCTGGTTGGTTCCCGTCGTACTGAGCTGCTCAATACCATCTTCGGCTATTTTACCCGTGAGACTGGCGAGATCACGCTCCATGGCAAGCCGGTTGAAAATGCATCCGCCTTTGAGGCACAGCGCAACGGCTTTGCACTCCTTACCGAGGAGCGCCGCGCAACCGGCATCTTCCCGCTGGCAAGCGTGAATTTCAACTCCACCATCGCCAATATCCGCGCCTATGGCAAGCTCCTGCTCTCTAATCGCAAGATGGGCAAGGATACCAAGTGGGTTGTGGATTCTATGAAGGTCAAGACCCCCAACGCCCGCACGCTGATCAAGTCGCTCTCCGGCGGCAACCAGCAGAAGGTTATCATCGGTCGCTGGCTGCTGACCGATCCTGAGGTTTTGCTGCTGGACGAGCCTACCCGAGGCATTGACGTCGGCGCAAAGTATGAGATATATCAGCTCATCCTCAAGCTTGCAGGCGAGGGCAAGGGCGTTGTTATGGTATCCTCCGAAATGCCGGAGCTGATCGGCATATGCGATCGCATACTGGTTATGTCCAATGGTCAGATGGCAGGCATTGTTGAAAGAGGCAAGGACTTTGGCGGCGTACCCGGCGAGCAGGAGACCATTCTGGCTCTGGCTGCGAAGTACGTATAAGCGCAAGTACAGTGGAACTTTAATATCAGCTCGGAAAGAGGGAATAGACTTATGAAAAATACCAAGCGGCTGGTCGCTGCGATTATCGCGGCTGTGCTGGTCATCGCCGGTATCGCTCTGGTTATGCTGGGTCAGAAGGGTCAGAATATCTATAATGACGCCACGACCATGATCGGCTGCAAAAAGCCCGATACCATCAACTATATCATGGATACCTCCTCCATCACCGAGATCAAGCGCGGTCTTGAGGTGGAGACCTATACCAAGTTCCTCACCGGTAGCCTTGGCCTTGACAAGGCGGAGGTGGAAGATGTGGTTTCTGAGCGCGTGGTTTATGATGCCGCTCTGACCAGCTCCAAGAAGAAGGACATCTTCATCAGCTACGTTGTGGAAACCCGCGGCGTGACCGAGGAAGAGGCAGAAGCCATCAAGAAGGACGATGCACAGGAAGACGCCATCCAGGCTGAGATCCTGAAGGCGGAGGTCATGGATGCGCTGGGCTGCGACGAGGCAAAGGTTGCCGAGCTGGAAGCCGATACCGCCATGATCGTACTCTTCCAGAAGGGCTTTGAGAAGCTCAAGACCGATGCTGGCTTCTCCACCACCCTGTTCAACAATGCCATCATGCTGCTGTGGATCGGCATCGTGCTGATCATTGCGGGCGGCGCGATTCTCTTCATCCAGCTGATGGATGATTCAAAGAAGACCAAGCGCGCAGCCATCAAGGTAAGCCCCAAGGCAAAGAAGGTTGGCGAGTTCTTCCTGAACTATGCCCTCTACATCATCCTGATCGCAATTCTGGTAATTGTGTGTCTGGTAAAGCCCAACTTCCTTGACCCGGTCAACATCCTGAACATCCTCAAGCAGGCGTCCACCAAGGGCATTCTGGCGCTGGGCTGCGCTGGTTTGATCGTGCTGGCCGGTACCGACCTTTCCATCGGCCGTGTGCTGGGTCTTTCCGCCGCAGTGACCGCCGCTCTGGTGCAGTCTGTCACCTATTCCTCCCGTATGTTCCCGCAGATGACCCAGCAGCTGCCCCTGTTCGTGCCCCTTCTGGCATCCATAGGCGTTGCGGTGATCTTCTGCCTGATCAACGGCTTCGGTGTGGCAAAGCTGCATCTGCATGCCTTCATCATTACGCTGGGTACCCAGCTGATTGCCTTCGGCTGCAACTGCTTGTTCATCGAATCCCAGCCCTCCGGCACCGCGCAGGCGCTGTCCACCTTCGACCAGAACTTCCTGAACTTTGCTGCCGGCAATCTGACCATCGGCACGCTGAAGGTTCCGCTGGTTGTGCTCTACTTCCTGGGCATCGCCGTCATCATGTGGTTCGTATGGAACAAGACCCGCCTCGGCAAGAATATGTTTGCGGTTGGCGGCAATACCGAAGCGGCTGCCGTTTCTGGCGTAAACGTTGCAAAGACCATCATGCTGGTTTACCTGATCGCAGGTATCCTCTATGGTACTTCCGCCTTCCTTGAGGCTGCCCGTATCACCTCTGTTGGCGCGAACACCGGTATCAACTATGAAACCGACGCGATCTCTGCCTGCGTTGTTGGCGGCGTTTCCTTCTCCGGCGGCGTTGGCACCATTCAGGGCGTTGTTATCGGCGCGATCATCCTCCAGGCCATCAACTATTCTTTGCAGTTCTTGGGCGTCAACCCCTATTTGCAGTATGTTGTACGCGGCTTGATCATCATTCTCGCCGTGGCTATCGACGTGCGCAAGTACATCGCCAAGAAGTAATATGGCTCTGTTCCGTGATGGCTTGAGCAATTCCGACCGGCGCGCACGCGCCGAGATGAACGATGCGGCGGAAAAGTCCGGCAGGGGTGAGTTTGAAGAGAAGCTCCGCCTGCAGACCGGTGACGAGAAGTTCGCCAAAACCTACCGCAACCGTGGCAGGCTGTATGATAAGCTGAAGGTTTCCCTTCGGACGATGGATATCGTGATCTACTCAATTGTCGCTCTGATCGTGATCGCCATCATTGTTGGAATTGCCATAGGTCAATGAATCACTGCCCCCGGCTTGAAAAGTCGGGGGCTTTTCACATAATTAAATTGACAAGCCGCCTCGCTTGCACTATAATATGAAATTGAAATCGAAATTCAAAATCAAATTGAGGTAAGCCATGTTCGCAAAAAGAAGACTTCCTATTAAAATATTAGCTATGGCGCTCGCTCTGTCTATGCTGCCGGCTTGCGTGGCTTTTGCGAGTGAATATCCCAGTATTGTATGCACAAGCTTTCCCTGCTATGATTTTGCACGGGCTGTGACCGACGGCAATGCTGAGCTGAAGCTGCTCATCAAGCCCGGCGCGGAGGTTCATTCCTTTGAACCGACCCCGGCGGATATTATGGCTGTTGCGGACTGCGACCTGCTGATCTATATCGGCGGCGAGAGCGATGCTTGGGTGGATGATATACTCTCCACCTTCGGCAGCGACGCGCCCGATACCCTGCGCATGTTTGATTGCATCGATTCCTTGGCTGCTGAGGAGGATCACGATAATGAAGATATGCATGAACACGATGTATATGACGAGCATATCTGGACTTCGCCGGTAAATGCCCAGCGGATGGTTCAGGCTGTGGCGGATGCGCTGAGTGCAGATTTCAGCTGGAATAGCGATGCATGGCAGGCCAATGCGGCCGCCTATATTGCGGAAATTGCTGCGCTCGATGCGCAGTTCCGCGATGTGGTCAGCCATGCTGCCCGGCGGGAGATGATCTTTGCCGACCGCTTTCCCTTCATCTATTTTGCTCGGGAGTATGGCTTGAGCTATGTCGCTGCATTTCCATCCTGCGCGGCAGAGAGCGAGCCGAGCGCAAAGACCATGATGGAGCTGATCGATCGCGTGCAAGCCGATGGCATTCCTGCCGTCTACACCATCGAGCTATCCAGCGGCAAGACGGCGGCAGCCATCGCAGCGGAAACTGGTGCAAGGATACTGACCTTCCATTCGGTGCAGAACCTCAGCGAGGCCGATTTTTCCGCCGGCGAGAGCTACGTAAGCCTCATGCAGCGCAATTTGGAGGCGCTTCGGGAGGGGCTGAACTGATGCGCGGCGAATATAATACCCGCCAGAAGCGGAACATGCTGGCATTTTTGAGATCCAACGATTTGAAGCATTACACCGTGGACGAGCTGGTTTTCGAGATGGAGGAGCAGGGCGAGCGGATCGGCAGAAGCACCGCCTATCGCTATCTTGAGCAGCTATCCGAGCAGGGCGTGGTTCGAAAGTACCAGAACAGCCGGGGCGTCACCCTATACCAGCATGTGGAAAACAGCGCTGCCTGTGACGCACACTTTCACATGATGTGCAAGCGCTGCGGCAGGCTGATGCATGTGGATTGCGAGTTGATGGCTGGCTTGACAAAGCATATTTTTGAGGATCATGGCTTCCAGCTTGATCCGAGGGACACCATACTGATGGGCACCTGCGCTCGCTGTGCAGGCAAAGCCGGGGATGATCGGGCGGACGAACATAAGGAGGCGGAGCATGGCGCTGATTACGCTGTCGGATGTGACCATTGCCTTTGAGGGCATTGCCGCTGTGGAGCACGTTTCCTTTGAGGTAAACCGCGGCGATTATCTGGTGGTTGTGGGGGAGAATGGCTCTGGCAAGAGCACCCTCATGCGCGCTATGCTGGGACTTGTGCATGCCAGAAACGGCAGCATACGCTATGGCGATGGCTTGCGCAGGAACCAGATTGGCTACCTGCCACAGCAAACTGCGGCTCAGCGGGATTTTCCGGCATCCGTGGAAGAAGTGGTGCTCTCCGGCTGCGTGAACCGGCTGGGCAGGCGTTTCTTTTATCCAAAGGAGCTGGTCGAGCGGGCGCGGGAGAAAATGGCGCTGCTGGATGTGCTGTCCCTGCGCAGCCAGTCCTATCGAACCCTCTCCGGCGGCCAGCAGCAGCGGGTGCTGCTGGCGCGTGCGCTCTGTGCCACGGAAAGCCTGCTGATCCTTGATGAGCCTGTGACCGGACTTGACCCTTCCTCCACCGACGAGCTTTATGCCCTCATTCGTAGACTGAACCGGCAGCATGGGGTTAGCATCGTCATGGTTTCCCATGACCTGCGGGGCGCGATTGCCGATGCAAGCAAGGTGCTGGTCGTGGATCGCGGGGTCAGTTTCTGCGGCAGTGTGGAGGAATACAGGGAAAAATACTATGCGGGGGTTGTATGATGGGCAGCTTTCTGGAAAAACTTGCTTGGAAGGCGCCGAAGCGGGGCAGCCGCAGTGCGTGGATCGTGTTGTGTCTGCTGTGCATCGCTGCGCTTGCATGCATCCTGCTGAACTTCAGCAGCTTCACTGCCGCCTTTGCCACGATGGGCGCGTATCTCAAGTATAAATTCATTCAGCGCGCGCTGATCGTAGGCGTGCTGGTTGCTCTCTGTGCGGCGCTTCTGGGCGTGACGCTGGTGCTCAAGCGCTATTCCATGATCGGAGATGGTCTGTCTCATGTGGGCTTCGGCGCGCTATCCATCGCAGCTTCGCTGGGCTTTGTCACGGCGGACAGCCTGCCAGCCTTCCTGCCGGATAGCCTGAAGGGCAGCGTGGTTAGCCTCTGTGCAAGCATCGCAGCCTCGCCACTTCCCTTTACGCTGGTTGTGGTCATCGCGCTTGCTTTTCTTATTCTGCGCATCAGCGAGGGCAGCGGGCTGCGGGGAGACGCCGCCATCGCCCTGCTCTCCACCAGCGCCCTCGCCGTGGGCGTGCTGGTTACTTCGCTTACCAGCGGCATGAACGTGGACGTGATGAACTACATGTTCGGCAGCATACTCGCCATGAGCGAGATGGACGTTATCATCTCCGTTACCCTTTCGGTCATCGTGATCCTGCTGTTTGTGCTGTTTATCAACCGGATATTTGCAGTGACCTTTGACGAGCCGTTTGCCCGCGCCACTGGCACCCGTGCGGGGCTTTATAACATGCTCATCGCCATACTCACCGCCGTGACCATCGTCATAGGCATGCGCATGATGGGCACCATGCTCATTTCCAGCCTGATTATCTTTCCGGCGCTCACCTCCATGCGTGTCTTTTCCCGCTTCAGGCATGTGCTGGTTTCCTCGGCCATCGTGTCGGTGAGCTGCTTTGTGATCGGTATCATGCTCTCCTGCCTCTATTCCATACCGGCGGGCGCGGGCATCGTGCTGGTAAACCTTGCCGCCTTCCTGCTCTTTAGCCTGATTGGTCGGATCAGGGGCTGAGAAATGAAACTTAACAGTATCTTCCCTTGAAGGCAGAGCACGCCTGTGCTATAATAATCCAGTAAGCAGAAGCGACCACTTCTCACCCTGCGTGAACAATGCAGTGGTTTCAGATGAAATCATCCCAGCTATGGGTTGTTTGAAGAGTGGCGCTTTGCGCTGCTCTTTTTCATTACCAGAACTTTCATAGGAGGTGCATCCACATTAACGATCTCATGATTAACGAGGAGATCCGCGACCGTGAAGTGCGCGTCGTTGATCAAAACGGCGAACAGCTGGGCGTTATGCCCGTTCGACAGGCACTGAATTTGGCAGAGGAGCGCGAGCTCGACCTTGTCAAAATCGCGCCGCAGGCGAAGCCGCCGGTGTGCAAGCTGATGGACTACGGAAAGTATCGCTTCGAGCAGTCCAAGCGCGAGCGCGAGATCCGCAAAAATCAGAAGGTCATTGAAGTGAAAGAGGTGCGCCTGTCTGCTACCATTGAGGATCATGATGTGGATGTTCGCGTAAAGAACGCCATCAAGTTCCTTCAGGATGGCAATAAGGTGAAGGTAACGATTCGCTTCCGTGGTCGCCAGATCACTCACTCCGAAATCGGACGCGAGGTAATGCGCGACTTTGCAGAGCGGATCAAGGAGTATGGAACGGTCGATAAGCAGCCGGTTATTGAAGGCCGCAATATGTCGATGTTCATTACGCCCAAAGATGCGAATTGACGCATAGCTATTGATGAGAGGAGGAACCCCACCATGCCCAAACAGAAAACGCACAAGGGCGCTGCAAAGCGTTTCAATCTGACCAAGTCCGGTAAGGTAAAGCATGCACAGGCCTTCAAGCGTCATATCCTGACCAAGAAGCCCACCAAGCGTACCCGTAACCTTCGCAAGGCCGCTTATCTGACCAAGACCGAAGGCGCAACCATGAAGAAGCTCATTCCCTACAAGTAAGGAGGCG
>CAYWLE010000078.1:0-8236 GCA_964458825.1 uncultured Oscillospiraceae bacterium
CAGGCGCAACCATCCTGTACCTGAACAAGCTGAACTGCTTCAACACCGAAACCGTAAACGACTGGGTTGACATCCTGTAATTAACGGAATCGATCCAATCCTATAGGTTTTGAAACCAAAGGCTCTGCTTATGCAGAGCCTTTTTCTGTGAATAGAATAAGCTCTCCCAATCGAAACAGCTTCGGTCGGGAGAGCTTATTTGTCCGTTCAGCCTTTATGCAGCCTTGCCGCGGGCAGCCTTTGCCGCCTGCTTTTCAGCCTTTTTCTCTGCCTTTCTTGCGGCACGCTCCTCCTTGGAGCCGCACCAGCCAATCAGCAGCAGGATCAGCGATGCAGCGTAGATAATAGAGATGGGCAGTACAAGGCTCAGGCTGTTGCTTGGCAGCAGCTCCACCACGTATAGCGCGGAGCCAAGCACCAGCGCTGCCTGACCGATATCAGTAAAGATCTTTGCGTTCTTCATGGGGCTTACCTCTCTTGTATGGATTTCTGATTCTATTATACCACGCACGTCAAGCGTCGGCGCGCTGCTTGGCCGCTCGCGGCACATGGGGGATGGCGATGGTGATCAGCGCCGCGCCTGCGATGGAGGGAAGCTGGAGTATCATCAGCGCGCTGTGTGCGCCCACCGCATCCAGCAGCCAGCCGCCGATGAAGGTTGCCGCGAGGCTGCCCAGCGTGAAGGCTGTGCCGGAGAATGCCTGTCCCTTCAGGAAGTCCTCCTGCGGCAGGCTGCGGGAGATGTAATCCACCGTGGCTGGCACATAGAAGGCATAGCTGATGAACTGCAAAAGCTCGGATATGTATATCGTCGTGGGGTTCGTCGCCAGCAGGATCAGCAGGTGCTTTGCCGCCCACATCCACATTGCGAGGCGCAGCAGGTTCCGACCATCGGTCTTTTTGGATAGCCATGTATAAATAACCATGGCGGGCAGCTCCGTCACCGCCGCCAGCGCGATGGCGGTTCCCTGATGGGTGCTGCTGCCGCCCAGGCTCTGCATGATCTGAAGCATGAAATTATCAATGAAGATATGCACCATGCTCAGGCAAACAACGCCCAGAAGGAACAGTGCAAACCGAGGATAGCGGCGCAGCAGCGGCGCGCGCTTCTCCTGCCTGCGGCGCAGATTATCGCCTGCAAAGCTGGGCGAGCGGAAGATGATGAGGCAGATAATCAGCGAAACCACCGTGCAAAGGTACAGCGCAGGCAGCATCCGCGGCGACATACGCTTGAGCAGCTGTCCAACCAGTGCACACAGCAGCGAAAACGCCGCCGAGCCCACGCCGCGAGCGAAGCCGAAATTCACGCTGATGCCGGAAAGCTCGTAGCCTCGGTGCAGGGAATTGACCGACGGCTGCATTGAGGATTGCAGCATAAAAATGCATACGATCAGCACGCACAGCGCCAGTCCCTCCACCGGCAGTGCCAGCACAAGCGCCGATAGCACGGCGATCACGATATACACGCAGGCCATGCAGGAGCTGAGCCTGATCCCGCCGCGGTTGAACAGGCTCGCCAGCGGCGCCTGCAGGCAGGCGGACAGCGCATAGGATATGCCCAGCACCACGCCGATCTGACCATTGCTGAAGCCACGCTCCAGCAGGTAGGCGGATGCGAAGTTGAACATCAGGCCATAGGTCATCCAATAGAGCGCCTGTATCAGCGCATAAAAGGAGGTCACTTGCTTGCTGTTGTGCATGAATGTCGTCCTCGCTGGTTCGTCAGTATTTTTGCAGCGGCACGGTTGCCGCCATAGCAGGTGTATTGTAGCATGGCTGTGTGAAAATTGGTAGCACGGCGGATAATTTCCTGCTCCTGATGGATAGTTTTTCTTGCAATGATGAAAAAGAAGTTGTATAATCAGTCTGTCAAAAAAAGGAGGTATAGCGTATGAGCAACTGGCTGTATGTATCAACCTCGCCCGATGGTTGGCACAATTTGGGCGTGGATGAATATTTTCTGGATAACCTCGGCGAAAATGATATGATGCTGTATTTCTATATCAACCAAAATGCCGTGATCATCGGCCGCGGTCAGAATCCATGGGCAGAGTGCAACCTCGCCGCCATGGAGCGCGACGGCGTGCAGCTGGTGCGGCGCATCACCGGCGGCGGCGCGGTTTTCCATGATGCAGGAAACCTGAATTTCTCCTTCATCGCCGGCAAAAATATCTATAATGTGGAGCGTCAGATGGGCATGATCCTCTCTGCCGTGCGCGCACTGGGCATCCCCTGCGAGTTCACCGGCAGAAACGACCTGCTTGCCGATGGCCGCAAGTTCTCCGGCAACGCCTTCTGCAATCGCCGCGAGCTGCGCCAGCACCATGGCACGCTGCTCATCAGCTCCGACCTCTCCCGCCTGCAAAATTACCTGAATGTCGATCCCCGCAAGCTTCAGGCAAAGGGAGTCAAATCCGTGCGCTCCCGCGTGTGCAACCTCAGTGATTTCGTGCCCGATCTGACCTGCGATCGGATGCTTGCCTCCCTGAAGGATGCCTATCGCGCCGAATATGGCGATTATAACGAGATCACCTCCATCAGTCAGGCCGATGTCGCGCCCTATATTCAGAAGCAAGCTTCCGATGAATGGCGGCTCGGCAGAACCCCCAGCTTCGATGCGGAGATCGAAAACCGCTTCCCTTGGGGCAATGTGCAGGTGCTGCTCAATCTGCGCCGCAGCCGCGTGGAAAAGGCAAAGGTGTATTCCGACGCCATCGACGCAGACCTGCCCGAGGAGATCGAGCGCCTGCTCATGGGCGCGGATTATGGCTCCGCATCCCTTGCAAATGCCCTGCTTGCCTCCGAAAAGGAGCAGATTCGCGACCTCGCCGATTATATCCGCAGCCTGCAGCTCTGAGGAGAATAGTATAAGCTGAGAGCTATGCAAAGGCATGGCTCAGACCGCTGACAAAGCCCACAAACACAAGAAATCCAACCAGTCGAAGAAGATAGGTTGGATTTTTTGCTTCCTGCGTCAGCTTTTGTCTGTGCCGTTGTAATTCTGCCGGTTTTATGCTATTATTATCATAAGCGCTATTATACATGCGATACAAGCGATTTATGCGGGGCTGCGCTTGGGTACAGGCGCAATCACGGAGGAAACCGGGGAAGAATCAGAAGAACCGAGGATAAGTTATGCCGTTTTGCAGCTTTAGCGATGGCGCGGCAATGTTTGATGTAACGCCCATCGAAAACATGTTCCTGCTGGAATACCTGCCCACTGCGCCGGAGGGCTTCCTGCGCGTGTATCTTTATGCACGCATGCTTTGCCTGCATCCAGAGCTGGGCGGGGAGATCGCGGATGTGGCAAAGGCGCTGCGCATGGATGAGGACGCCGTCTTCAACGCCTTCTCCTATTGGGAGAAGCAGGGACTGGTGGAGCGGCTGACGGATCGGCCGCCGAGCTACGCCATACGTCCCATCCGGGGCGGCGATATGCAGTCGGAGATGGACAGGGATTACTATGCCTATCGGGATTTCAACGCCTCCATGCAGGATCTCTTCGGCGCGGAGCATCTGCTCCAGCCAAACCAGTATAAGCTGGCAAATGACTGGCTGAACGTGCTGGGTTTGAGTCAGGATGCGGTGCTGAAGCTGCTGGAATATGAGCTGAAGCACGGCGGCAAGCAGCCAGCCTCGGTATTCAAGCGTGCGGATAAGCGGGCGGCGGAATGGGCGGATCGCGGCATACGCACGCTGGAGGATGTGGAAAAGGCGATTGCCTATGATGATCGCGTGTATTCCATGGCAAATTTGGTGATGAAGCAGTTCTCCCTGCGCCGGCATGCCACGGTGAGCGAGCTGAACTGCGTGCGCCGCTGGATCGGCGAATGGAAGCTTACGGAGCGGGATGTGCTGGACGCCTGCGAGCAGACGACCAAAACCAGCTCGCCCTCGATCGCTTATCTGGACGCCATACTGCGCGAAAGGGCGCAGAGCGGCGGAGATGATAGCTTCGAGCGAACCAAGGACGTGCTTCGTGAGCTGGGCGCGGCGCAAGCCGTGCCTACGCCGGAGCAGGTGAAGAAATATCGGGCGTGGCTCGATCAGGGCTTCGAGGTGGAAGCGCTGCGTCTGGCGGCGAAGCGCTGCGCCGGCAAGGGCTGGCATAAATTCGACGAGCTGGAGGGCATGCTGGAGCAGTGGGCGGCGGAGAGCGTCTATAGCCACGCCGCTGCGGAGGCTTACCTTGCCAGAATGCGCCAGAGCTATCTGGAGGCGCTGAATGTGATGCAGGCTGCCGGGCTTTCTAGGCGACCCGGCGCGGAGGACATGAAGCGCTGCGAGGCTTGGAAGGCGCGCTTTGCGCCGGAGATCATCCTCTTTGCGGCGGAATGCGCCCGGGGCATGGGCAAGCCGATGCTGTATATGGAAAAGGTGCTTGCCGCGTGGGAGCGCGAGGGCGTAAGCACGCTGGAGGGAGCGCGGGAGGCTCGCGAGCGTGCCACGGCCGCAAGCAAGGCAAAGGATGCGCCTCGGCAGCAGGCTGCACCGTCCAACTTCCAGCAGCGCAGCTACACGAAGCAGGAAACGGATAAGGATTATTTCGATCTCGAAAGCTTCTTTTCGGAGGAGGGGAATAAGGTATGACGAGGGCAGATTGCATCCGCGAACTGCTGGCGGAGTATCAGGCGCTGCGCAAGCGCGAGGAGCTGGAGCAGGAGCAGCGCGTGCTGGACGCCGGGAGGATCGATCCTGAGATCGCCCGCCTGCGGGAGGAGAACATGAACCTCGCCTTCGATACCATGCGCCGCATCATGGCTACCAAGGACAGGCAGGCATGCGTGGCGGCGGCGGAGCAGATGAAGCAGCGCGGCATATTCAATAATGGCGAGATCCGTCGCCGCCTTGTTGCCGCCGCTCTGCCGGAGGATTATCTGGATATGCACTACCGCTGCAAGCTATGCCGGGACACCGGCTATGTGGGCGATGCACCCTCCCGCTTCTGCGATTGCTTTGAGAGCCGCCTGCGGGTGATGCAGTATGAAAACGGCAGCATGTCCCATACGGACGAGCAGTGCTTTGCCCGCTTTGATCTCTCCATCTTCCCGGAGGGGCAGCTGCGCAACCAGATGGAGCTGAACCGGAGGTACTGCGAGATGTATGCCGACAGGTTCCCCCATGCAGCCTATCCCAACCTGATCCTGAGCGGCGGCACGGGGCTGGGCAAGACATTTTTGCTCAACTGCATCTATGAGCGGGTGGTCAGCCGCAGCTTCCCGGCGGTGCGGGTCACGGCATTCCGTATGTTCGAGGCCATGCGCCGCCAGCACTTCGGCGGCGAGGGTGAGCTGGATTTCGATCAGCTGCTGAGCGTGCCGATGCTGCTGATCGACGACCTTGGCTCCGAGCCGATGGTGAAAAATATCACCCGGGAATACCTCTTTACCCTGCTCAACGAGCGCATATCCGCCGGCAGAAGCACCGTGATCGCCACCAACCTCAGCGCCGACGATCTGGAGGCCGTCTATGGCGAGCGGGTGAAATCCCGACTGACCGACCAGTATAAGAGCCGCGTGCTTAGGTTCGAGGGAAAGGATCTGAGAAAGCGTGACTGATACGGCAAGAGAGGTGCTCGCCCGGCTGGCTGGGCTGGGCATCGCCTATGAGCTTGCGGAGCATGCCCCGGCGCATACCATGGCGGATTGCATGGAAACCGACCGGCGGCTGGGCTGCGTGACGGCAAAGAACTACTTCCTGACAACCAAGAACCAGAAGCGCTTCTACCTCTGCCTTGTGCGGCCGGAAGCACGGTTTAGAACGGCGGATATATCCCGGCAGGCAGGCTCCTCCCGGCTGAGCTTTGCCGCCGAGGAGCATATGCAGCGGCTGCTGCGGGTGTATCCCGGCGCGGTCAGCCCGCTGGGGCTTATCTTTGACGAGGGCAGGCAGGTGCAGCTGCTGGTGGATCGGGCGCTCAAGGATGCGCAGAGGCTTGCCTTTCATCCCTGCGATAATTGCCTGACCGTCGCCATGAGCGGCGAGGCTTTCTTCCGAAGCTTCCTGCCCGCGCTGGATCGGGAGCCGTTTTTTGTGGATATCCACGATTTTCTGGATGCAGCCCATGAATGATGAGCGGGCAGTAATCACGATTTCAGCTCTTGACAGAAGCGAAATGATTGTGGTATCATATCAGCTATAATCCTATACTTGGGCGATGATGAAGAGAAGTACCCTGCATGCCGGGTTTAAGAGAGCTTCCGTCTGGTGCGAGGAAGCCGATGGATGCGGCGGGAATACACTTCGGAGCCGGACGGGTGAAGCAGCCAGTAGTCCGTCCCGCGCGGCGCACGTAACGCGCCTTGAGGCCGCTTTATGCGGCGAATGGAAGTGGTACAGCGGCAACAACCGCCTTCCCCATATGCGGGAGGGCGGCTTTTTTATTTGTCTGCTTGGCAAGCCAGCCAAGCTGCGGCTGCGCCGCCACATCCGAAGGACTGAAGGGAGAGGATAAAATGCAGTTTTCTGAGGCTTACTTTGCCGATCGGGTCAGAGGCGTTACCGGCAGCGCCATCCGCGATATATTCAAGCTCTTGGGCAAGCCGGGCATGATCTCCTTTGCGGGCGGCAATCCATCCAGCCGGGCGCTGGAGCCGGAGCTCATAGGAAAGATCGCCGCGGAGGCCATCGAGCGCTATGGAGCTTCCATATTGCAGTATGGCGCCACGGAGGGTCTGCCGGGTCTGCGCCGCCAGACGGCAGCCTACCTGCGCGATACCGCAGGCGTGCGCTGCGACGAGGCAAGCATATTGCCGGTGCAGGGTTCCTCGCAGGCGTTTGATCTGCTGCTCAAGGCGCTGATAAACCCCGGCGACGTGATCCTTGTGGAAAGCCCCACCTTCCTCGGCGCGATTCAGGCAATGCGGCTCTATGGCGCGCAGCTGATCGATATGCCCATGGACGAGGATGGCGTGCTGATCGACGCGGTGGAGGCGCTGGTAAAGAAGCACCATCCCAAGATGATGTACATCATACCCACCTTCCAGAACCCCACCGGCCGCACGCTGGCGCTGGAGCGCAGGCAGGCGCTGGCGCAGATGGCGGCGAAGTACGGCTTCATCATTGCCGAGGATGATCCCTACCGCGACCTGCGCTATGATGGCAAGCCGCTGCCCTCCATCTCCTCCTTTGACGAGGAGGGCTGGGTGGTATATATGTCCAGCTATTCCAAGTACATTTCCCCCGGCCTGCGGGTGGGTGCGGCAGCCGTGCCGGATGCAAGGCTTCTGCGCAAGATGGTGATCGGCAAGCAGTCCTCGGATGTACATTCCCCGCTACTGAACCAAGCCATCGTGGAGATATACATGGAAAAGGGACTGCTTCCGGGGCATCTCGAGCGCATCTGCGGCGAATATCGGCGGCAGTTGAACGCCATGCTGGATGGCATGCCCCTGCTACCCGAGGGAACGAAATATACCCTGCCGCAGGGCGGTCTGTTCGTATGGGCGGAGCTTCCCGAGGGCATGGACGCCGTGCAGCTGCTGGAGCGCGCCATAGAGCAGAACGTGGCATTCGTGCCGGGCGCCCATTTCTATCCCGGCGGCGGCCATGCAAATACCCTGCGCCTGAACTTCTCCATGCCGGAGGAGGCGGATATCCGCAGCGGCATGGAAAGGCTCGCTCGGGCAATGAAGCAGTAAACCAAGCCAGATATACCAAGCTAAGCATAGCAACAATGCAATAATATAATAGGAGAGATGAAACATGAATGCACTGGATCTTTTGAAGGAGCGCGGTTTTGTAAAGCAGATCACCTTTGAGGATGACCTCTACAAGGCGTTTGACAGCGAATGCGTGCCGTTCTACATCGGTTTCGATCCCACGGCGGATAGCCTGCACATCGGCCATTATATCCCGATCATGGCAATGGCACATTTGCAGCGTGCAGGCCACAAGCCCTATGCGCTGATGGGCGGCGGCACCGGCATGATCGGCGATCCCAGCGGCAAGAGCGACCTGAGAAAGGTGCTCACGGTGGAGGATATCGACCACAACGTTGCCTGCATCAAGGGACAGATGGAGCGCTTTCTGGACTTTGATGAATCCAAGCCCAACTGCGCCGTGATCGTGAATAATGCCGACTGGCTGCGTTCCCTGAACTATGTGGATTTCCTGCGCGATGTGGGCGCTCTCTTCTCGGTGAACCGCATGCTCACCGCCGAGTGCTACAAGCAGCGTCTGGAGCGCGGCCTCACCTTCCTTGAGTTCAACTATATGCTCATGCAGAGCTATTATT
>CAYWLE010000079.1:0-8189 GCA_964458825.1 uncultured Oscillospiraceae bacterium
TTACCCTGTCGCGCTGCTACCGCTCCACCCTGCCCATCACCCGCCTGTGCAACGCGCTGCTGCCCGGCGGAGAGCGGCTCAATCCTTTTGGGCGCGAGGGCGAGATGCCCATGGTAGCCCAGTATTCCGAGCAGCTGCTGCGGGATACCCTTTCCCGCCTGCGGGGCGAGGGCTACGGCTCCATCGCCGTCATCACCCGCACGCAGGCGCAGGCAGACAGCCTCTCAGCCAAGCTGGACCACGTGTATCGGCTGGATGGCGGCGAGGCCGACCTGAACTATGAATCCACCGACAACGTGGTTGGCTGCTATCACATGGTAAAGGGCATGGAGTTTGACGCGGTCATCGTGGCATGGCCGGAGGCGGAGCTTGACGATGGCGAGCGTCGGCGGCTCTACACCGCCTGCTCCCGCGCCCTGCACTCGGTGACGCTGCTGGCCGGCGGCAAGCTGATCAAGGAGCTGGGAATCGTACTATGAGCGGCATTACGGCGATCATCGGCGGCGGCGCGGCTGGCTTGGCTGCCGCATGCATGCTCTCCCAAGGTGGAGAGCGGGTGGTTCTTCTGGAAAAGCAGCCTCGTGTGGGGCGCAAGCTACTCTCCACCGGCAACGGGCGCTGCAACCTGAGCAACCTAAACGCCTGCGAAAAGCATTACCACGGCGACGGGCGCTACATCCGCGCCGCCCTGAACGCCTTCAACCCCGAGGACGCCTGCGACTTTTTCGAGTCCCTCGGCGTGATCTGCACCGCAGACGACGAGGGCAGGCTCTATCCTCTGAGCAATCAGGCGGCGGGCGTGCTGGATGCCCTCAGGCTATGCGCCGAGGAGCGCGGCTGCGACATGCGCACGGACTTTGCCGTGCAGCGCGTGGCAAGGCAGAGGGCTGGCTTCATCATTGAGGCTGCCTCCGGCGAGAGCCTGCGTGCCGATCATGTGATCGTCGCCTGCGGGGGACTTGCCGCGCCCAAGCTGGGCGGCTGCGGCGACGGACACAAAATATTGGAAGCCTTCGGGCACAGGATATCCTCCCGCCTGCCCGCCATCGCCGCCATCAAGACCGATCCTGAAGCGGTGCGCGCCTTAAAGGGCATACGCATGCATGGGGAAATTTCGCTTATCTCCGGCGGGAAATGCCTGCGGCGGGAGGCTGGCGAGATCCTCTTTGGCGAGGGCAGCGTGTCCGGCATCGCAGCCATGCAGCTGGCACGGGAGCTGAACCTCGAATTGCAGCGGGGCAGAAAGTGCAGCCTGCTGCTCAACTTCCTGCCCGACGCGCAGCAGGACACGATCGACCGTCGCGCCGCCCTGCTGCCCGAGCGCAGCATGGACGATTTTCTGAGCGGCGTCGTGCCCAAGCGGCTGGGGCAGGTGCTTTGCAAGGCTGCTGGCATCGCTCCGCTGAGCCTTGCCGCCCGGGAGCTTAACGCCAGCCAGAGGCGCGCGCTCTTTGGCGTGCTCACCGGCTGGCAGCTGCCCGCAAGGGGAAGCCTCGGCTTCGATCAGGCGCAGGTCACCTGCGGCGGCGCGGAGCTGAAGGACTTCGATGCTGAAACCCTCCAGTCCCGCCTCGTGCCCGGGCTGTATGCCGCCGGCGAGGTGCTGGATGTGGACGGCGACTGCGGCGGCTTCAACCTGCACTGGGCATGGGCAAGCGCGGCGCTCTGCACCCGCAGCATACTCCAAAAAGCCTGAAACCAAGCCTGATTCCCCCGGGCGCTACTCTTACCACAGGTGGTTGATCCTTATGATACGCATTTCACAGCTCAAGGTAAGCCTGAATGATATCTCCCTGCCGCCCCGGCAGCTTGCCGCACGGGCGCTGCACTTGCGGCCGGAGGAGGTTCTCTCAGCGCGGATATTCAAAAAGTCCGTCGATGCGCGGGACAAGCGGGACGTGCATTTCTCCCTCACGCTGGATGCGGAGGTTTCCCGCATGCCCCAGCGCCTGCCCAAGGGAGCCGAGCTTCTGCCCGAACCAAAGCCCTTGCCCCAAGCCCCGCGATCCAAGCCAGCCAAGCGCCGACCCATCGTGGCCGGCATGGGCCCTGCGGGACTCTTTGCAGCGCTTCGATTGGCGCAGGCGGGGCTTGAGCCGCTGGTTGTGGAGCGCGGCAGGGATGTGGATTCCCGCACCCGCGATGTGGAAGCCTTCTGGCGCGGCGGCGGCTTCGATCCCGCGAGCAACGTGCAGTTTGGCGAGGGCGGCGCCGGCACCTTTTCCGATGGCAAGCTCAATTCCGGCATCAAGGATCCCCGGTGCAGGGAGGTGCTGGAAACCTTCGTGCGCATGGGCGCGCCGGAGGAGATACTCTATCAGGCGAAGCCCCACATCGGCACTGATCGCCTGCGGGTAGTGGTCAAGGGTCTGCGGGAGGAGATTCGCGCCCTCGGCGGCGAGGTTCGCTTCGAAACCAAGCTGGATGGGCTAGATATCTCCGGCGGCAGGCTGCGCGGCGTGCGCCTGAATGGCATGCCGGTAGCTGCGGACGCGCTGGTTCTGGCCATCGGTCACAGTGCGCGGGACAGCTTTGAGATGCTCTGCGATGCGGGCGTGTTCATGGAGCAGAAGGCATTCTCCATCGGCGCGCGCATCGAGCATAAGCAGCTACTGGTCAACCGTGCCCAGTATGGCGCGGCAGCCAGCCACCCTGCCCTCGGCGCGGCAGACTACAAGCTCAGCTGCCATCTGGAGGATGGTCGCGCCGCCTACACCTTCTGCATGTGCCCCGGCGGGCAGGTGGTGGCCGCGGCCAGCGAGGCGGGCGGCACGGTGGTCAACGGCATGAGCCTCTTTGCCCGCGACGGCGAGAATGCAAATAGCGCGCTGCTGGTTTCCGTCGGCCCCGGCGATTATGGCGCGGACGACCCGCTGGCCGGCGTGCGCTTCCAGCGGCAATGGGAGCAGGCGGCCTTCCGTGCAGGCGGCGGCAATTATCATGCGCCCGCCCAGCTGGTTGGCGATTTTCTAAGCGGAAAAGCCTCTGCCGGTCAGGGGAGCGTTGCTCCCAGCTATCAGCCCGGCGTAACATGGACAAGCCTGGATGCCTGCCTGCCCGATTATGTGGTTCGCAATATGCGGCAGGCCATCCAGCTCTTTGATAGGAAGCTGCGCGGCTTTGCCGATCCGCAGGCTGTGCTCACCGGCGTGGAGACCCGCTCCTCATCGCCCGTGCGCATCACCCGGGGCGAGGGTCTGTGCAGCCTGAATCTGGATGGTCTTTACCCCTGCGGCGAGGGCGCGGGTTATGCCGGCGGCATACTTTCCGCTGCGGTGGATGGTCTGCGCTGCGCAGAGGCGATCCTGAAACGGCTCAATTCCTGATCCCTTACCCATACAGACAGCTATCCCAAGGAGAACACACAGCATGGCAAGAACCTTTCCCTTTGACGCGGCGATATTTGATCTGGACGGCACGCTGCTGGACAGCATGGACGTATGGCGTCGCGTGGACGAGATCTATTTCGAGCGCATGGGCATGTCCGTGCCGGAGGATTACGGGCGCGCGCTGGCTGGAAAGAGCTACAGGGAGAGCGCTGAATATACCATCGAGCGCTTTCACCTCAGCTGTGGCTGGGAGGAGCTGGTTGCCCAGTGGACGAGCCTTGCCCAGCAGGAGTATGCCTGCCGCGTGCCGCTGAAGGATGGCGCGCGGGAATATCTGCTGGCCCTGAAGCGCAGCGGCGTGAAGCTTGCGGTGGCAACGGCGCTGCCGGAGTACCTCTACCGACCCTGTCTGGAGCGCCACGGCGTGATCGACTGGTTTGATGCGCTCTGCTCCACCGACGATACCGGCGGACGCGGCAAGCTGAGCGGCGAGGTTTTTCTGCTGGCTGCCCAGCGGCTGGGCGTTGAGGCGGAGAAATGCGCGGTATTTGAGGATGTGCTCGAGGGCATAAGCGGAGCAAAGAGGGTTGGCATGCGCGCCTACTGCGTGCGGGACGCCGCCTCCAGCCATGCCCACGGCGATATTGAGCGCCTTGCCGACGGCATGGTGGATTCCTTTCGGGATATCCTGCCGTGGCGGCGCTGCGTGATCCTAACCGCACGCTGTGAGGGCGATGTGCGCAAGGCTTACCTTGATCCGCAGAGCGATGATCTGCTGCTCTGCGCCGACGCAGGCTACAGCCTTGCACGGAGCCTTGAACTGCATCCCCATGCCGTGATCGGCGATTTTGATTCCTCGCCTGCGCCGGAGGGGGAAAATGTGCTGCGCTTCCCGGTGGAAAAGGACGATCCCGACACCCTGCTCTGCGCAAAGCACGCCATGGAGCTGGGCATAGGAAGCTTCCTCATTGTAGGCGGCCTCGGCGGCAGGCTGGATCACACGCTCGCCAACCTGCAAACCCTTATTTACCTTGCCGAGCGCGGCGCAAGAGCCGAGCTTTGTGATGGCAGGCTTCACGCCGTGGCAATAAAGGACGGCTGCGTGCGCCTGCCCCGTTCTGCGGGCAAGCTATCGGTATTTGCCATTGCGGGCAAATGCGAAGGCGTGTGGATACGCGGCGCAAAATATGAGGTTGAGGATGCTGTGCTTACGCCGGACTATCCCCTCGGCATGGGCAATGATTTTGCCGCCGACGAGGCGGAGATCGGCGTTAGAAGCGGCCTACTGCTGGCAATGCGAGAGCTGGAAGCGGCAGAATAGGTTTAGATTTATTAGATTTATTATACAGGAGGTCAGGCTTATGATGCGGCTGCACGGCTACAAGAGCGAATGGCTGGAGGTTCTGCGCAGGCAGGATGAGATGCTGCGCACGGAGAAAATGACTGCGGAGGACGCGCTGGAGCTGGGACTTATCATGGTTCGTCTGGCGAAGGAGGTCTATAAGGCTCCCATGGCGTTCAAGATCATCCTCGGCGGGCAGACCACCTTCTCCTACCTGATGGACGGCGCAAGCAGCTACAACGAATGGTGGATGAGCAAAAAGCTCAATACCTGCCTTGCCACCGGCGTAAGCTCCATACTGACGCTGGTGGAGATCGGCGTGGGCGTGCGCACCCCCGACCCGGAATTTGACAATGCCAACAACTATGCCCTCTGCGGCGGCTGCATACCGCTGCGCAACAGGGCAGGTCACCTGCTGGGCTATGTGCTGTCCTCCGGCATGTCCCACCACCTCGACCACAACCTTGCCGTGGACGCCCTCTGCGAATTTCTGCATGTGGATGCGCCGCGGCTCGAGGGCGACGTGGAGGACTAAGCCAACCAAGCCAGACAGGCATGACCAACGACATCCAAAATAAGGAGAGCTTATGCAGCAACTCAATCGCTCCATGATGGAGCGCTACGAAATCACAGACCGGCGGCCAGAAAAGCTACGCGCATTGATCTTCGGTGCAGACGCGCTAATGCTGGGCGGCGTGGCTCGCCTGCTGGACAAGGCGGGCGTGGGTGCGCTCTGCCTCAGCTCCAAGGCAGAGTATCTCGCTGCGCAGGACGGCATGTTCACCCTGCTGATCCGCGGCGAAGCGCTGGATGGCAAGCGCATACGCGAGGAAATGGTGGTGCAGTCCATCCTTCAGGCTGCCCATCCCGAGGATACCCAAGCCCTGCGGCAGGCTGCCGGAAATATTGAAATCATCTTCTGCCACGCCGGTGTGGCGACGGAGCTGGCACTGGCGCTGCTGGTAAGCCAGCTGCGTCTGGAGCAGGGCTTGGCTGCGCCATGCATACTTCAGCTAGCGGAGCAGCCGATTGCCGAGCCTTTAGAGCTTGGTCAGCCGGCGCTTCTGGAAACCCTCTGCGGCAGTCTGGATGAGAGCGATCTTTCCATCGCCCGCCGGGAGATGAACTACCGCGACGATTTCATCGCATGGGCAGAGCCATTTATCCGCCTCAGCGTGGGCGGCGAGGTTCCCGACTGCATCGCCCCCATCTGCTCCGGGCTGGATTACGATGACGTATGCCAGAGGAAGCAGCGGGTATTCGACGCCGCAGTTTTCCTCTGCACCGCCGCCGGCTACCTTGCAGGCAAGAAGAGCTTTGCCGACGTGCTCAAGAACGAGGACATGCGCAGCTGGATCGGCCGCAGCTTCTTTGAGGAGATCCTGCCCACCCTGCCCTACGAAAGGGAGGCGATTGCGCCGGAGGTGATCTCCGCCTTTGAGCGGCTGGAAAACCCCATGAACGCCATGCCGCTGCTGGAGCTTGGTCGCAGTCTGCTGGGCAGCCTTGTGCGCAGCATACTGCCCTCCATCCGCGCCTATGCGCAGGAGAGCTTCGAAGCGCCGCCCGGGCTGAGCCTTGCCCTCGCGGCAGCCATCATGCTCTATGCGGGCGCTCGGGAGCAGGACGGCGCCTATTTCGTGGCACGCGGCGAAGAAAGCAGCCGCCTATACGATGAGCCAGCCATCCTTGAGGCATTCAGCCGCCTTTCCCACGATATGCCCGCCGAAACCCTCGCCTATGCAGCGCTGGCCGACCGAGCCATCTGGGGCATGGATCTGCGGGAGATAGACGGCTTGGAGATGCGGGTGTGCTATGACATCGCCGCCATCCAGCGCGTCGGCTTTTCCGAGGTTCTGCGGCAGAAGCTGAAGGAAAGCAAGGACTGAATAATCAACCAATATAGAAAGACCGACGGTGAAAACCATCGGTCTTTCTATTTTCTGTGCTTGGTTTTATTTCGACTGATGCAGCCCCTCGCGCACCTTCTCGGCAGCCTCCATCTCAAGCCCCATATCCCACAGGAAGGAGCAGGAGAGGTACTTATCGCGGATATCGCGTGCGCCGAGGTAGGCGGTGATCACATCCTCCTCGGAGATGTTGTCCAGATCAGAAGGCTCCACAGGCATGCCGGTGGCCTTCATGGCTGCATAGAGCCAGTCGTAATCGGGCAGCTCCTCATCAATGATCTTGAGGATCTTATCCCAGTTTTCAGAAATCTTGGCAATGCGCTTTTGCAGGCGCTCGGGATCGTTCTTCTTTTCCTTATTTTCCACGCGAATGATCTCATCGGCAGCCTTGCCAAATATGCGGCGCACCTGCTTCTCCCAATCCTCATAGCGATAGGCTGCGGCATGCGCCTGCATCTTCTCCATATCGGGGGTGAGGGTGCGGATCCACTTGTAGAGGCGCATGGTGAGCACGGTGCCAACGCCGACGAGTATGCCGTGCAGGTCATAGGGCTGGTTGCGGTCGAGCGCCATCATCTCCCACATGTGGGAGAAGTAATGCTCCAAGCCGCTCGCCGGACGGGAGCAGCCTGCAAAGGCCATGCCCAAGCCCGCCAGCACGAGGCCATCCGCCACGGCAAGCACCGCATCGGGGTCGCGCTGCACCAGCTTATCCGCATTGGCAACGATCTTGCGCAGCGCCGAGCGCATCAGCTCCGCCACGGATTCGCAGTAATACTCGCCGGTAATGAGGTTGGTTATGCGCCACTCGCAGATGGCGACATACTTGGCAACCATATCGCCAAAGCCCGCCCAGAGCATGCGCATGGGCGCCTGCGCCATGATTTCGGCATCCAGCAGTATGCCCTGCGGGCACTGGTTATTCAGGGAAACCTTTACATGGTCGCGCTCGCAGGAGGAGGTGGCGGAGGCATAGCCGTCCATGGAGGGAGCAGTGCCCACGATGGCGTTGATGCGGCCGGTCTTGTAGGCCAGCTCCTTACACAGGTCATTGATAACGCCCGAACCCACGCCCAGCACCAGATCGCAGGAAAGGTCGAAGCGCATGATGGCGTTGCCCAGCGCCCACTCGTCCGGCGCAGGCTTATCCACTGGCAGAACATGCACCACATAGGGGATGCCCGCCTCCTTCAGGATGGCGCACACGCGCTCGCCCGCAGCCTTCCATGTGCTCTGGTCGCAGAGCACGAAGGGCTTCTTGGCACCCAGCGCCTCTACCATCTCCGGCACGCAGGTGACAACGCCCTTGCCGGTCTTGCAGTAGCGGATGTTCACGGCGTGCCGCTTGCCGCACTCGCATTCGAAGCCCTTGGGATCGATCAGCTCGGCAATGGACTTATTGGAAAGATTCAGCATGCTTATTCCTCCTGTACAGCCCCAGTGGCCCGTATATCTTTTCTTGCTTTGCTATTTCTTACTTGCCAATAACCGCCTTGATGCGGCGCACGCCTGCGGAGGAAGCCTCCTCCTTCTTGATCTTGAAGGATACGAGGTCGCCGGTGTTGCTGGCATGGGGGCCGCCGCAGATTTCCTTGGAGAATTCGCCCA
>CAYWLE010000080.1:0-8148 GCA_964458825.1 uncultured Oscillospiraceae bacterium
GCTCCACCCGCTTTTCATCGGCGGTATCGAGCCGCACGGGCTTCTCGGCGGGCATGATATCGGAAACCATCAGCACCATCTCATGCTGAAATTCATCATAGCGATAGCTGCCCCGCGCCGTGATCCAATTGCCGTTCTTCAAGCCCTCGCAGAGGGCGTCTGCCTGAGCCTGTATGCTCTTGGCACTCTCCTCTGCACCGCGCCTGCCGCTGAGAAAGAGCTTGCACTTGACCGAGGAGGTGTTGTCCGACATGCTGAACATGATAATCTTGGTCTGACCGTTCTTTGCCTCCTTCATTTCGAAATCGGCAACCTCGCCGCGGACGATCATCCGCCCGATATCCTCGGTGATCTCCCGCATCTCGATGGGTGGATCGTGGATCACCTTGCCGTAGAGCGCCTCCGAGGGCTGGATAGCCTTCTTCCTGTCGGGATCGATGTTCTTTGCCGTGTCCTTGGCAAGCATCTCCGCCTCCTTGGCCCGGGCGGCGTTGATCTCCTGTATCCGCCGGTCGTCGTCGCCGGTGATGCGTATGGCAACGCTGGTTTGTATGCCAAATAGCCTGCCCAGCGCATCCTCGATCATGCCGGATATGTTCTTCATTCGCAGGTAGTCGGCTCCCTCGCTGCTGCTAACGTTCATTATCAGCTGTCCGTTCTCCCACCTCCATGCGCCGCTCTGGCGATCCAGAAAATGCACCGCGCCGGGACAGTTGCTCGAAAGTATCTCCTGCAGCAGCTTCTCTCCGCGGCCAATGTCCGCCAGCACAGCCTCCTTCAGCGCGGGATACTTCACCTCCAACCGCAGCCCAACCGTGGGGAAGGCTCCCTCCATGCAGCGCTGCAAGCG
Organism: uncultured Oscillospiraceae bacterium; assembly: GCA_964458825.1. GTDB lineage: Bacteria > Bacillota > Clostridia > Christensenellales > Aristaeellaceae > SFTH01. The sequence goes on from CAYWLE010000080.1 coordinate 851, forward strand.
CTTGAGCTCGTTCTGGCTCAGTATCCGCCCGGAGGCAAGCTGCACCTGCATCTCACCCGTTTTTCGGGAGATGGATACGCGCAGCAAAGAAAGACTGTCCGCAATTTCAGGACAGTCCCGCTCGATCAGCTCTCTCCAAAGCTCAGCCATCTCTATACCTCATCCAGCCTGCCATCCATTCTGGCTGCATAGGCGCGTACCTCGCTGATCAGCGCCTGCGCCAGATCCCCATGCACGGCGCGGGGCGGCTGCCCCTTCACGATCAGCGCGCCGCCATTCTTGCCGCCGCAAACACCCAGATCGGCCTCCTTTGCCTCGCCGGGGCCGTTCACGATGCAGCCCATCACCGCAACCTTGATGTGCCTGCGTATGTCCCGCGTGGCTGCCCGCACGGCATGGGCAATGCCCTCCACATCAATGCAGGTTCTGCCGCAGGTGGGGCAGGATATGATCTCCACAAAGTCCTGCCGCAGGCCGCAGGCACGCAGTATGCCAAGCCCGGCGGGAACCTCCTGCACCGGATCGCCGGAGATGGACACGCGAATGGTGTCGCCAATGCCCTCCATCAGCAGCGTGCCGATGCCAACCGCACTCTTGATAATGCCAACATCGGCGGTTCCAGCCTCCGTCACGCCAATGTGCTGCGGATAGTCGCTCTGCTGGTTTGCCAGCCGGCAAGCCTCGATCATCGTTTTCACGTTGGTTGCCTTGAAGGATAGCACGATCTGGTCGTAGCCAGCCCGCTCCAGCATCCGTGCGTGGTTCAGCCCGCTCTCCACCATGCCCTGTGGGGTCACGCCGCCATAGCGGGCAAGGATGTCCTTCTCGATGGAGCCAGAGTTCACGCCGATGCGCACCGGTATCCTGTGCATCCTCAGGCAGGCTGCCAGCTCGCGCACGTTTGCCTCGCCGCCGATGTTGCCGGGGTTGATGCGCAGCTTGGCGATGCCGTTTTCAATGGCGCGTATGGCAAGCCTGTGGTCAAAGTGAATGTCGGCAACCAGCGGCACAGGGCTTTGGTCAACCAAGTCGCGCACAGCCTCGGCACATTTTTCATCGTATACCGATATGCGCACGATGTCCGCGCCCGCAGCAGCCATCTGGCGAATCTGCTCGATGGTCGCCGCCACATCGCGTGTGTCGGTGTTGGTCATGCTCTGTATGCTTATGGGAGCGCCGCCGCCGATGGCGACGCCTCCCGCATTTACGCAGCGGGTAATCATGCTTATTCTACCTCAGCCGCCTGCAATCAGGCGCATAATGTCCTTGTAGGTGATGAGCAAAAACAGTATAAACAGCAGCAGAAATCCTATGCCGTGTACCAGCCCCTCCTTCTCCGGGGGCAGCGGCTTTCTGCGTATGGCTTCCACGATCAGAAATAGCAGATGCCCGCCATCCAGCCCGGGCAGGGGCAGCAGGTTCATAATGCCTAGGTTCAGCGAGATCACGAATATGATGTTCACCACCGCATAGAGCTTCTCATCATACACCATATCGCTCATGTAGGAGATCATGCCAACGGTGCCGTACATGTCCTCCACACCTTCGCCCCTGAAGATCAGGTTCTTCAGCGAATCCAGTATGTCGCCGGTGATCTGCACCATGTAGCCGCAGGCTCTGCCCGCAGCCTCGGGCAGGGTAAAGCGCCTGCCGCCAAGCCCCACACCGATCTGGTAGCTCTGCTCGCCGGTGGCTTCGTCAGTCACGATCTCTGGAACCAGCGCCAGCTGAACCACCTCGCCATCCCGCAGCACATCCATCTCTAGAGCCTCGCCGATGGGCGTTCTGCCGATCGCCTCGGTAAAGGCGTCCACACCGGCGCTGTCGTAGCTTATATCCTGCCCGTTGGCTTTGAGGATCACGTCCCCCGCCTGCAATTGCGCCGCCGCGGCAGGCGTGCCCTCGTAGATGTATGTCACCCTTGGCTGCACCTCCGCAATGATGAAGCTGCATAGCAGGATCACGCAGAAGACGAATGCCAGCACGAAGTTCATGCCCGAACCAGCAAAGAAAACCAGAAAGCGCTTCCAAACCGGCGCCTTGGCGAGCATCTTCTTGGCGGGTACATCGTCGTTTTCATCATAGAAGCGGCAGTAGCCGCCCAGAGGGAAGGCGCGCAGGGAATAGTCGATCTCCCTGCGCCGCAGCCCGATCAGCTTCGGACCAAAGCCAATGGAAAACTCCGATACCGATATGCCGCAGAGCCGCGCTACGATGAAGTGACCCAGCTCATGCATGATTACGATAAAGCCCAGTATCAGTATGGCGATCAGAATATAGAATATCTTCATTTCTTGGAAATCTCCAGCTTATTGCATGCTTCGATTTTGCCCTAGATGGGCATGATCCTCTCCATGCAGCTTTGGGCGCAGGCACGGGCTTCCAAATCGGTCTGGTATACGTCCGCAATGCTGCCTATCCGCCGCTGGGCAACGCCGTCCAGCGCGTCCCGCAGTATCCTCGGTATGCAGCCAAAGGGTATCCGTCCCTGCAAAAAGGCAGCCACAGCCACCTCGTTGGCTCCATTGAATATGATCGGCGCCGCATCCCCGGCCTTCAGCGCCTCAACGGCATAGCCCAGCGCAGGGAAGCGGTCGAGGTCAGGCTCCATGAAGTCCAGCCTCGCCAGCTGGGCAAAGTCCAGCCGCTTGGCCTCGTAGGGCAGCCGCTCGGGATAGCTCATGGCATAGCCAATCGGTCCGCGCATGTCCGGGCAGCCAAGCTGGGCAAGCACCGCGCCATCCTCAAATTCAACCATCGAGTGTATGATGCTCTGCGGATGCACCACCACGCGGATCCTGTCCGCAGGCATGCCAAATAGGTGGTGCGCCTCGATGATCTCCAAGCCCTTGTTCACCATGGAAGCACAGTCCACCGTGATCTTCCTGCCCATGCTCCATGTCGGGTGCCGCAGCACATCCTCCACCGTGGCGGATTCGATCCTCTCCCTCGGCCACTCCCGCAGCGCGCCGCCCGACGCCGTCAGCAGCAGGCTCCGCGGCTCGTTGCCCTGCGCAGCCTGAAGACACTGGAATATGGCAGAATGCTCGCTGTCCACCGGCAGCAGGGGCTTTTTCAGCCTGCCAGCCTTCTCCATCACCAGCCGACCGCCGGTGACGAGCGCCTCCTTATTCGCCAGCAGCACGCGCTCACACGCGTCCAGCGCCGTCCACACCGCGTCCAGACCTGCAATGCCGGTGATGGCGCATAGCGCAGCCTCGGGTCGCACAGCCTCCAGCACGGCGCTTGAACAGCCCTCGCCAAAGAACCACTGGCAGAAGTGCAGGTCGTCGGGTATTTGCTCCGGCTCGATTACCATGCCCACGGCCTGCGGGCGAAATTCACGCACCAAGGCAAATAGCTTCTCGCTTGAGCTGTGCGCAGTCAGGCAAGCGGCGCGAAAGCGCTCGGGGTAGCGGCGCACCAGATCCAATGCCTGCGTGCCGATGGAGCCGGTCGCGCCCAGTATTGCTATCGTACTTTGCTTCATCTGTTAAAATGTCCGTTCGTTGTATTTCTTGCTTGGTTGGTTGGTTGGTTGGTTGGCTCAGTCCAGCCCGGTCACGCGCAGAAAGATCAGGCACACCGCGCCGCAAAACAGCACGCCGTCCATCCGATCCATGATCCCGCCGTGACCCGGCAGCAGCTTGCCATAGTCCTTGATGCCGCAGCGACGCTTGATCATCGATGCGCTCAGATCGCCAATCTGGGAAAATGCGCCGGCAACCAAGCCAAGTATGCCAAAGCTCCACAGCGGCGGCAGCGCGCTCAGCTGGGCGATGAATATTGCGTCGTGGCTGAATATCATCTTCAGCAGCGGCGGCACAGCCACGCTGAATGCCACGCAAAACAGCATGCCGCCGATGGAACCCTCAATCGTTTTCTTCGGGCTTAGCTCGGGGGATAGCTTGTGCCGTCCAAAGAGCATGCCGCAAAACAGCGCAAATACATCATTGATGGAAGCTGAGAAGAAGGCAAGCACCAGTATAACCATCACTACCGCCCGGCTGCCCGCGCTCAAAAGCTGCATCAGCATCACGAAAAACACGCCGGGGTACATCAGCGGCAGCAGCGATGCAGCCATGCCCTCCATATCCACCTTCCCACGCAGCACCATCTGTGCCATGGCAAGCATCGCGCACAGCATCAGCGCCGGCAGGGTCAGCACAGCCCAGTCGCCCGTCGCATACAGATTGGCAGCCTCAATGGCGATGCTCGCTGCACAGAAGAGGTAGCCCGTCCAGCAGACCGGCCTTGTACCGGCTGCGCGAAAGGCGTGGTACATCTCGCCCGTGGCAACCAGCATTCCAAAGCCCAGCAGCGCAAGCATTGCCCAGCCCTGAAGGTATATGCCCGCCAGCACCAGTATCGCATAAATTGCGCCGGTCAATACTCTCTTTGTCAATTGGCTCCCTCCGTTTTTTCAGCCGCAGCCACGCCGCCAAAGCGCCGGTCGCGCTCGGCATACTGCCGCAGGTTCTTCAGGTAATGGGCACGGTCGTAGTCCGGCCAGAGCACTGGATCGAATATCATCTCCGCATAGGCGCTCTGCCACGGCAAGAAATTGGATGTACGCACCTCGCCGCTGGTTCGAATCAGCAGATCCACCTCCGGCAGACCGGCGGTGTAGAGCTGCTGCTCCATGGCAGCCTCGTCTATCTCCTCTGGCTTGAGTTCTCCGGCGGCAGCCTTCTCAGCCAGCAGCCTCGCCGCCCGTGTAAGCTCCGCCCGACCGCCATAGTTCAGCGCGATATTCAGCTTCAGACCGCTATTGTCCTTCGTGCGCTCCATCGCGCTCAGCACAGCCTCCCGCTGTGCCTCGGGCAGACCATCGGTGTCGCCCAGTATGCGTATGCACACGTTCTTGCTGTGCAACTCGTCGATCTCCGAGGCAAAGTATTTTAGCAGCAGCGCCATCAGAGCGCCGACCTCCTCCTTGGAGCGCGCCCAGTTTTCCGTGGAGAAGGCATATAGGCTCAGCGCCTCGATGCCCCAATCATCGCTGGCACGTATAATGTCGCGCAGCGCCTCCACACCGGCGGAATGCCCGGCTGTGCGCGGCAAGCCTCGGTTCTGTGCCCAGCGACCGTTGCCATCCATGATGATGGCCACGTGCCGCGGCAGCTTCGTTGGCGGCAGCATCCTGTCGGCGGCGGCAGCGCCGGGGCATACCGTGGCTGTGATGTATTTTGGCTGGGTGCGCAGCACCTTGTTGATCAGTCGCGTAAGCTTTTCTGTAAACATGGTACGCTCCTTTATGCAAGCAATGGATAATCGGAACGACGCCGGAGCAGCCCAAGCAAGCCCTTCGTTCATAGAAAATGGGCAGCCGCCCCTTAGCGGCTGCCCACACAGAAATCGCATGGATCCCGGAAAGCTCCTGAGCGGAAAAAATGCTTCGGCAGGAAGGGGAGGAGCTTAGACCTCCATGATCTCCTTCTCCTTGGCGGAGCCAACCTTCTCGATTAGCTCGATCTTCGCGTCGGTCAGCTTCTGAAGCTCCTTCTCGGCATTCTTCTGGTCATCCTCGGTGATCTGAGAATCCTTCTTCAGCTTCTTCACAGCCTCCATCGCGTCGCGGCGGATGGCGCGGATGGCAACCTTGCCCTCCTCAATGCGCTTCTTTACCTGCTTGCACAGATCCTTGCGGCGCTCGGCGGTCAGCTCCGGCACCAGCAGACGGATAACCTTGCCATCGTTGGAGGGATTGATGCCGATGTCGCTCTTCTGAATGGCCTTCTCGATGGGGGTGATCATGCTGGCCTCCCAAGGGGCGATCACCAGCAGCCGCGGTTCAGGCGAGGAAATATTGCCCACTTGGTTCAGCGCGGTGGGGGTGCCATAGTAATCCACGGTGATCTTGTCCAAGATCTGCGGATTGGCGCGGCCTGCGCGCAGGGTAGAAAGATCCTTCTGGATCACGGCGATGGTCTTGTCCATCTTTTCGCCGGCGTTTTTAATCGTCTCCTTATACATATATACAACCTCCAAAATCAAAAGCGACGCATGCGCTTATTTTTCTGAATACTATTGTACCTTGTTTCGGCGAAAATGGCAAGAGGAAAAATGAAATCATATTTAATTCAGCAGGATTTTGACATGGCAAAGCAGGAGCTCCAGCCTATGGGCAGCCCCTGCTTTTGTAGATCAGCCTTCTATAAACCGTTGCTTATGCATGCACCACGGTGCCAATGCTCTCGCCGCGAGCCACGCGCAGTATGTTGTCCAGATCATCCATGTTGAATATCCTTATGCAGGGAATCCTCTGCTCCTTGCAAAGCTGGAAGGCTGCGGTGTCCATCACCTTCAAGCCCTGCTCCACGCATGCCTGATAGCTGATGTCGGCGATAAAGCGTGCATCGGGGTTCTTTCGGGGGTCGGAATCGTAAATGCCGTCCACCGTGGTTCCCTTGAATACCGCGTTCGCGCCGATCTCTGCCGCACGCAGTGCCGCAGCGGTGTCCGTGGTGAAGAAGGGATTGCCGCTGCCGCCCGCAAATAGCACGATGTGCCCCGCCTCCAGCTTCTCTATCGCCCGGTCGGCGCGGTAATGCTCGGCAAAGCGGGTCATTTCCTGCGGGGTAAATACCGTCGCCTGCCGACCCATGCGCATGATGGCGTCCTGCACAGCCAGGGCATTGATGATCGTGGCCAGCATGCCCATCTGGTCGGCCTGCACGGCGTTCATCTCATCGGTAAACCTGCCGCGCCAGATATTTCCGCCGCCCATCACAATGCCCACCTGCACGCCCATATCGTGCAGCTTCACGATGGCCTCGGCGGCGCGATCCACGCGGGCGGCGTCAAAGGTGAGGGACGCGCTCCGGTCGGCAGGTATCTGCGCCGGGGCAAGGGTCTCGCCGCTGAGCTTCAATACGATGCGCTTGTACATGCTTTTTCTCCTTAAAAAAGGGAACGTCCTGAAACGTTCCCCTTGCGTATTTATATCGAATTAGCCCTTCATCTTGGTCTGCTCGGCAACCTCGGCAGCCAGATCGGTCACTTTCTTCTCGAGGCCGTCGCCCATCTTGTAGCGGGTGAAAGCAACGATCTTGGTGCCGGGAGCCTTGGTTTCGATCATCTTGCCAACGCGGGTCTCGCCGTCCTTGACGAAGACCTGCTCCAGCAGGCAAACTTCCTCATAGAACTTGTTGATGCGGCCCTGAACCATCTTCTCGATGATCTTCTCAGGCTTGCCCTCGTTGCGGGCCTGCGCGGCGAGAATTTCGGTCTCGTGCTGCAGGTGCTCGGGGTTGACCTGATCGCGGGTGACGTACTCAGGCGCGACGGGGGACGCA
>CAYWLE010000081.1:0-8117 GCA_964458825.1 uncultured Oscillospiraceae bacterium
GTTCTGCCATAAGATCGGTCTGGACTACGTTTCCTGCTCTCCCTTCCGCGTGCCGATCGCCCGTCTGGCTGCCGCTCAGGCCGCCATCGCGGAGCTGTAAGCGAGGCTGGGAATATAGCTTCGATGCATCGGTAGCCGTTATACGGCTCAGACGAAGCATCGCAGATAATAAGGCGCCCGAGACTTTTGTCTTGGGCGCTTTTTGCATGCCCAAATTCCTCCTTTCTAATAATTCTCAAACAAAATTCAGATAAATCAAAAACGGTGCAGGCTTATAATCCTATTCGTTGGTTGCGAGATCAAATAAACACATGGAGGCTGATGAACAATGACGAAGAGGAATTTCCTGTTTTTGCTGTGGCTGGTGCTTGGCGGGCTGATGTTTGCGCTGGGCATGTGCATGTGCCTGCTGCCGGAGTGGAATGCCTTTATTTCCGGCGTGGTGGTCACGGCGCTGGGTGGGCTGGCGCTGATTGCGCTCGCGCTGCTTCGCTGGATCAAGGCTGGCAGGCCGCTGGCAAAGATCGACTGGAGGCTGGCTGGCAAGCTTGCCTACTGCGTGGCTGCCGCGCTGGTTCTTGGCACGGGCATGGCGATGATTATGGCCTTCGATGGGCTGATGATCCCGGGCATCATCGTGGGTATCGTGGGCATCGGGCTGGGGCTGGGCGTTATTCCACTGTTCAAAGGGCTGAAATAAGAGAATTAAGGCTATAGGAGGAAGGCAATCATGATGGAGTTTTTTAAGAAGGCATTTGCAGATATGAAGGAGAGCGCACGTGCGCAGCACGAGCTGGACAAGGCAAATTTTGCCGCCGTGAAGGCGGAGAGCCGCGCGCAGTGGGAGGAGGTCAAGACAGTCAGCCGCCCCGAGGTACGCAGAGCGGCAGTGCAGGCAGAGCATGAGCAGCAGCTTGCCCAAGCCCAAGCCCGCCGCGCCGCCGCAGAGAAACGCATCGAAGCGGCGCGAGGAACCGCTGAATGAACCGCTTCCACCCTGCCGATTTAATCTGCGGGGGCATTTGTGGAAACAAAAATCAAACATATCTATGCTATGATGGATCTGAAAAGAGAGTCGGAGGCAGGTAAGAGGTATGTTCAAGGTTCTGGTAGTGGAGGATGACCGCGAGCTCAACCGCACGGTATGCACATTTTTGAACCAAGCGGGCTATGAGGCGACGGGCTGCCTCAGCGCACGGGAGGCTTATGACGCGATGTACGCCGCAGTGTTTGATCTGATCGTGTCGGACATCATGATGCCGGAGATCGACGGCTTCGAGCTTGCCCAAAGCGTGCGTGCGCTGAATGAGAATATACCCATACTGTTTATGACGGCGAGGGACGATATCGCCTCCAAGCAGCGGCTATAGGAGGAAGGCAATCATGATGGAGTTTTTTAAGAAGGCATTTGCAGATATGAAGGAGAGCGCACGTGCGCAGCACGAGCTGGACAAGGCAAATTTTGCCGCCGTGAAGGCGGAGAGCCGCGCGCAGTGGGAGGAGGTCAAGACAGTCAGCCGCCCCGAGGTACGCAGAGCGGCAGTGCAGGCAGAGCATGAGCAGCAGCTTGCCCAAGCCCAAGCCCGCCGCGCCGCCGCAGAGAAACGCATCGAAGCGGCGCGAGGAACCGCTGAATGAACCGCTTCCACCCTGCCGATTTAATCTGCGGGGGCATTTGTGGAAACAAAAATCAAACATATCTATGCTATGATGGATCTGAAAAGAGAGTCGGAGGCAGGTAAGAGGTATGTTCAAGGTTCTGGTAGTGGAGGATGACCGCGAGCTCAACCGCACGGTATGCACATTTTTGAACCAAGCGGGCTATGAGGCGACGGGCTGCCTCAGCGCACGGGAGGCTTATGACGCGATGTACGCCGCAGTGTTTGATCTGATCGTGTCGGACATCATGATGCCGGAGATCGACGGCTTCGAGCTTGCCCAAAGCGTGCGTGCGCTGAATGAGAATATACCCATACTGTTTATGACGGCGAGGGACGATATCGCCTCCAAGCAGCGGGGCTTCCGCATCGGCGTGGATGATTATATGGTGAAGCCCATCGATCTGGATGAACTGCTTCTGCGCGTGGGCGCGCTGCTGCGCCGGGCAAGGATCGCATCCAGCCGCAGGCTGGAGGTAGGCTCCTTCACGATGGACGCCGACGCCTATTCCGCCGCGCTCAATGGCGAGGAGATACCCATGACGGTGCGGGAGTTCAATATACTCTATAAGCTGCTGTCCTACCCCAAGAAGACCTTTACCCGCCAGCAGCTGATGGATGAATTTTGGGATGTGGATTCCGATACGGCGCCCCGGGCTGTGGATGTGTACATGACCAAGCTGCGCGGCAAGCTGGCGGACTGCACGGATTTTGAGATCAAGACGGTGCATGGGCTGGGCTATAAGGCGGTGCTGAAATGAAGCGCTTTCTGCGGGGGCTGAGCCATTACCTGCTGTTTTTCATGCTGGCAGCGTTTGTGGTGACCTGCTGCATATCCCTCTTTACCACTGCGCTCATGCAGTCACTGGAGGTAGAGCCGACCGCCGAGATGCTCAACACCGCCGCCAAGCTCACCTTTGCAAATGTGCTGCTGCTGAGCCTGCTCTTTGCGCTGATCGACTTTCTGCGCCGCAGGCTCACCGTGGAGCGCACGGCAAAGCACATCGCTGCGGCAACCAAGCAGATCGTGTCCGGCGATTTTTCCGCCCGGGTCGCGCCGACGGGACGCCTTTTGACCGACGACAGCTTCAATGAGATCGTGGATTGCTTCAACCAGATGGCAGGAGAGCTTTCCAGCGTGGAAACGCTGCGAACGGACTTTATCTCCAACGTGTCCCACGAGATGAAGACCCCGCTTGCCGTGATCCAGAATTATGGCAGGCTTTTGCAGGCAGCCAGCCTGAGCGATGCAAGGCGTATGGAATATGCTCGGGGCGTTGCAGAGGGTGCGCGCAGGCTGTCGGACATGATGAGCAATATACTCAAGCTCAGCAAGCTGGAAAACCAGCAGATATTCCCCCATGCGGAGAAATATAATTTGGGCGAGCAGCTCTGCGAGGCGCTGCTGCAATTTGAGAGCATATGGGAGCGGCAGCAGATTGAGATCGAAACGGATATTGCCGAGGATATCATCGTCTGCGCCGATCAGGAGCTTCTCTTCCTCGTGTGGAATAACCTGCTCTCCAACGCCTTTAAGTTCACGCCCGCAGGCGGCAGGGTGAGCCTTTCCCTCACCGCTACGCCGGAGCAGGCGAGCGTCACCGTGCGGGACAGCGGCTGCGGCATGTCTGCCGAAACCGGCGCGCACATATTTGAAAAGTTCTATCAGGGCGATGGCTCCCGAGCCACCCAAGGCAATGGGCTTGGGCTGGCGCTGGTAAAGCGGGTGGTGGATATCCTGCACGCCGAGATCAGCGTGGAGAGCGTGCTGGGCGAGGGGAGCGCCTTCACGGTGCGCCTCAGGAGGACGGCATGAAAAGCAGCAATGCAAGAATGAAAAAGTGGCAGAGGCTGGGAAGGCGGCTGCTGTTTCCCCCGATCGCCGTGGTCGCGCTGCTGGCGCTGCTTGCTGCGGCTGGGCTGGCTTTCAGCTTTCTGCGGCTGGAGGAGAACGACTGGCGAAGGATCGCCTCCTATGCGCTGTCCTTCTATGCGCTGGCGATCCTCTGCCTGCGCGTGCCGGATATGCTTGCCCTTGCACGCAGGTTCCGGCGGGAGAATCGCCATTACCTGCGCTACAGAAGCGACGTGCGGCTGCGAATGAACCTCAGCCTATGGTCAGCCTGCATCTATAATGCCGCCTATGCCGCCTTCCAGCTTGCGCTGGGCTTGAAGCATCACTCGGCATGGTTTTATGCCATGGCTGGCTATTATTGCCTGCTGGCGCTGCTGCGGCTGATGCTGGGGCGGCATGTGCGCGCCTTTGCGCCGGGCAAGGAAAGGCGGATGGAGTGGCGCAAGTATCGCCTGTGCGGCGCAGGGCTGCTGGCGATGAATCTGGCGCTGTCGATATTCGTGCTGTACTTTGTGCTGCATCTGCGAGAGGCGCGGCACCACGAGATCACGGTGATCGCCATGGCTGTCTACACCTTCGGCGCGCTAGCGCTGGCGATAAGCAACGTGATCCGCTACCGGCGCTACGATAGCCCGGCATGCTCGGCGGCAAAGGCGCTGTCGCTGGCTTCGGCGGCGGTATCCATGCTGTCGCTGGAAAACGCCATGCTGACGACCTTCGATAGGGGAAGCTCGCCGCTGTTTCAGCGCATCATGCTGGGCGCAAGCGGCGCGGCGGCGGCAATGCTGATCATCGGCATGGCGGCCTACATGATCGTCCGTGCTACAAACCACTTGAGAGCAGAACAGGAGTAAAGCAATATGAGCGAGCAGAAGAAGCAGGATTCCTTCCAGTATACCTATTCCGCAGCAGAGCAGGAGGAACTGAAGCAGATCCGCAGCAAATACCTTCCCAAGGAGGAGGACAAGATGGCTACCCTGCGCCGGCTGGATGCGCAGGCAGGCAGCAGGGCTACGATGGTTTCTATCATTGTCGGCGTGGTCGGCACGCTGGTGCTGGGGCTGGGCATGAGCTGCTGCATGGTGTGGGCAGGCAAGTGGTTCGCGCCGGGCATCGTGATCGGCGTGGCGGGCATCGCGCTGCTTGCACTCGCCTATCCGCTCTATAACCGCATTGCCCGGAGGGAACGCGAGCGCATTGCCCCGGAGATCCTCCGCCTGACGGATGAACTGATGAAGTAAAAACTGAATCGTCGCCAAGGCACGGTACAAACATGTACCGTGCCTTTCGCATGCCCTTTTGATCGCCCGGATTGACAAACTTCTTACAATTTCAAGATTCGATCCATACCAGCCGGTGCTAAGCTTAAATTGCTTCGGGGGAAGCAAGACGGAAGCCCCGTGGCACAGGCAAATACATAATTCGGGAAAGAAGGTTGGAACATGAAGAGGTTCGTAAGTATGATTTTGGCAATGGCAATGCTGCTGAGCTGCGCATGTGCGCTGGCAGATAGCATCGACGTACTCTCCCGCGAGGATGGCAGCGGCACCAGAGGCGCGTTTACCGAGCTGTTTGGCATCGAGGATATGGATGATAGCGGTGAAAAGATCGACCTCACCACCGACGAATGTGACATAACCAATTCCACCTCCGTTATGATGACCAGCGTGGCTGGCAATGAAAACGCCATCGGCTACATCTCCCTCGGTTCCCTCAATGATACGGTGAAGGCGCTGGAGATTAACGGCGTGGCTGCGACGGTGGAAAACATCAAGAGCGGCGCTTATGGCATCTCCCGTCCCTTCAATATTGCCACCCTCGGCGAAACCAGCGCGGCTGCACAGGACTTCATCGCCTTCATCATGAGCGCGGATGGTCAGGCTGTGATCGAGAAGAGCGGCTATATCCCAGCGGCTGAGGCTGTACAGCCCTTTGCTGGCGGCAATGTAAGCGGCAAGGTGGTTGTGGCGGGCTCCTCCTCCGTGACCCCTGTGATGGAGAAGCTGAAGGAAGCCTACGAGGTCATTAACTCCAGCGTGACCATCGAGCTTCAGCAGAGCGATTCCTCCTCCGGCATGCGCGCCGTGAGCGACGGCGTGTGCGATATTGGCATGGCTTCCCGCGCCATAAAGGATAGCGAGCTGGAGGCTGGTCTGGTTCCCAGCGTGATCGCCATGGATGGCATCGCCGTGATCGTCAGCAACGAAAATCCCGTGACCGGACTGACCAGCCAGCAGGTGCGGGATATCTACACGGGCTTTATCATGGACTGGAGCGAGGTCAATGGCTAAGGATGCTCGGCAGGTCGGGGTCGATCCCCGACCCCTTTCCCATGGCGGACGCATGCAGCATATGAAGGAGCTTGCCGCACGGCTGATGTTCGCGCTGGCTGCCTGTATATCCATACTGGCGGTGCTGCTGATCTGCCTGTTTCTATTCACAAATGGCGTGCCCGGCATGGCGAGGATCGGCGTTTGGAATTTTCTGTCCGGCGAGAAGTGGAAGCCCGGCAGCGAGGTATTCGGCATACTGCCCTTCATACTTTCCTCGATCTATGTCACGGCAGGCGCGCTGCTGGTGGGCGTGCCTGCGGGGCTGATGACGGCACTGTACCTGTCCTGCTTTGCAGGCAGGCGTGCGGCAAGGCTCTTGCGACCGGCGGTAGCGCTGCTGGCGGGCATACCATCGGTGGTTTATGGCTTCTTTGGCTTGGTCGTGCTGGTTCCGTTGGTGAGGGAGGTCTTTGGCGGCACGGGCTCCAGCCTGCTCACGGCCTGCATGCTGCTGGGGATGATGATACTGCCCACCATCGTCACCGTGTCGGAATCGGCGCTGAACGCCGTGCCTGCCGCCTATTATGAGGGTGCGCTGGCGCTGGGAGCCACCCATGAGCGCAGCGTGTTCCATGTGGTTCTGCCTGCGGCAGGGAGCGGCGTGATGGCCGGCATTATCCTCGGCGTGGGTCGCGCCATCGGGGAAGCCACGGCGGTGATGATGGTGGCAGGCAACCGAACTACCATGCCCAAGGGGATGCTCAAGGGCGTGCGCACGCTGACCAGCAACATCGTGATGGAGATGGGCTATGCCGCCGATCTGCATCGCGAGGCGCTGATCGCCACGGCGGTGGTGCTGTTTATATTCATACTCATCATCAATCTGCTCACGTCGATCTTGAAAAGGAGGCACAGGGGATGAAGCTGCGGTCAAGGCTCTATCGTGCGGCGGTGTATGCAGGCGCCTGCTTTACCATGGCGGTGCTCGTGCTGATCGTGGGCTATATCCTCGTAAGAGGCGTGCCGAACCTGAGTCCCGAGCTTTTTGCTTGGGAATACAATTCCGAGAACGTATCCATGATGCCTGCCATCATCAATACCCTGCTGATGACGGCGCTGACGCTTATCGTATGCGTGCCGCTGGGCGTCGGCGCGGCGATCTACCTGAGCGAATATGCCCGGCGGGGCAGCAGGCTGGTGAAGCTGGTGCGCATCACGGCGGAGACGCTCTCCGGCATACCATCCATCATCTATGGTTTGTTCGGCTCGCTGTTTTTCGTGGTGGCGCTGAGGATGGGCATGTCGCTGCTCTCCGGCGCGCTGACGTTGGCCATCATGGTGCTGCCCACCATCATGCGAACCACGGAGGAGGCGCTGCTGGCTGTGCCGGATAGCTTCCGCGAGGGCAGCTTCGGTCTGGGTGCAGGCAGGCTGCGCACCACCCTGCGCGTGGTGCTGCCCTGTGCAGTGCCGGGCATACTCTCCGGGGTGATACTTGCCATCGGGCGCATCGTGGGTGAAACGGCGGCGCTGATATACACGGCGGGCACCGTAGCAAAGCTTCCCCATAGCCCGCTGGATTCCGCTCGTACGCTGGCGGTGCACATGTATGCCATATCCACCGAGGGTTTGTATCTGAACCAGAGCTACGCCACAGCGGTGGTGCTGCTGGCGGTGGTGCTTATCATCAATGCACTGTCGAGCCTGATCGCCAAGAGAATCGGAAGGAGAAGCAAATGAGCAAGCTTGAAATATCGGGGCTGAACCTGCACTACGGCAGCCTTCACGCGCTGAAGAATATCAACCTCAGCATACACGAAAGGGAGATCACCGCCTTCATTGGTCCCAGCGGCTGCGGCAAGAGCACGCTGCTCAAATCCCTCAACCGCATGAACGATCTGGTGGAGGGGTGCAGGATCGAGGGTCGGGTGCTGCTGGATGGTGCGGATATTTACCGGGATATGGAGCCTTCCCTGCTGCGCAGGCGCGTGGGCATGGTTTTCCAGAAGCCCAATCCCTTTCCCATGAGCATCTACGACAACATCGCCTTCGGCCCGCGCACCCACGGCATCCGCTCCAAGGCGCGTCTGGATGATCTCGTCGAGCGCAGTCTGCGCCAGGCCGCCATCTGGGACGAACTGAAGGATCGCCTCAAGAAGGACGCGCTGGGGCTGTCGGGCGGCCAGCAGCAACGCCTCTGCATTGCCCGGGCGCTGGCTGTCGAGCCGGAGGTGCTGCTCATGGACGAGCCGACCTCGGCGCTGGACCCAATCTCCACCGGCAAAATCGAGGATCTCGCGCTTCAGCTGCGCAGCCAGTACACCATTATCA
>CAYWLE010000082.1:0-8104 GCA_964458825.1 uncultured Oscillospiraceae bacterium
GCGCAGCCAGATACAGAACCGGGAGAAGGCAATGCAAGTGCTCAAGTCCCGCCTCTATGATATGCAGCGTCAGAAGCAGCAGAGCGAATATGCCGACCAGCGCAAGGGTCAGATCGGCACGGGCGACCGCAGCGAGCGCATACGCACCTACAACTTCCCGCAGGGTCGCGTCACTGACCACCGCATCGGGCTAACCCTCTACAAGATCGACAGCATTATCAATGGCGACCTTGGCGAGGTCATCGACGCCCTCACCCTTGCGGAGCAAACCGCCCTGCTCAACGAGCAAAACTGAGCAAAAGAAGGTCGTTAGCATTGAGTACCCACGTATTAAAGCCGGATGAAGCCGCGCTCAATGAAGCAGCCGCCCTCATCCGCGAGGGCAAGCTGGTTGGTCTGCCCACGGAAACCGTGTATGGCTTGGGTGCAAACGCCCTCAACCCCGCTGCTGTGCGCGATATCTTCGAGGCAAAGGGTCGCCCCGGCGATAATCCGCTGATTGTTCACATCTCCTGCATGGAGGAATTGCAGCCTCTGATCGCCGTCAAGCCCTCCCCCGAAGCGCTGAAGCTGGCAAGCGCCTACTGGCCGGGGCCGCTCACGATGATTTTCCCCCGCAGCGAAAGGGTGCCCCTGCGCACCACCGGCGGGCTGGAAACCGTGGCTGTGCGCATGCCCGCCCATCCGGTCGCCCGCGAGGTCATCCGCCGCAGCGGTCTGCCCATCGCCGCGCCCAGCGGCAATCGTTCCGGCAGACCCAGTCCCACCAGCGCCGCGCACATGCTGGAGGATATGGATGGTCGGATACCGCTGATTCTGGATGGCGGCGATTGCGAGGTTGGCGTGGAATCCACCGTGCTGGACATGACCGGCAGCGTGCCGCGCATACTGCGTCCCGGCGGCATAACCAAGGAGATGATCCAGCAGGTTTGCGGCGCCTGCGAGGTGGACGGCGCAGTGATGCGCCCGCTCAAAGAAAATGAAAAGCCCCGCTCCCCGGGCATGAAATATCGCCATTACGCACCGCAGGGTCAGCTGACCATCTACCATGGCGAAGCAAAGAAGGTGTCCTCCGCCATCTGCACAGCCTACGATCAGGCGCTTGCAGACGGTCGCCGCCCGCTGATTCTCGCGCTGGATGGTCATCGCGCCCTTTATGGAACGCGCCGCATCCATTCACTGGGAGAGGATGCGCAGGGCATGGCGCACGCCGTGTTCGCCGCGCTGCGCGATGCCGATGGTTTGCATGCCGATCTTATCTTCTCCGAATCCGTAGAAGCAGAAGGCATTGGTCTGGCAGTTATGAACCGCCTCGGTCGTGCCGCCGCCTTCCACATTGTTGAGGTACAATAGCGCAAGCGAGCCTTGGTCACATGACCAAGGCTCGCTTCTTATTCAAATGATCCTGTCAAATCATTCTTCCGTGGTTTCCGAAGTTTGAGTAGCCTCAGCTTCCTCAATTCCCTCGGGTTCCGCCTCGGCGCGGGCAACGCAGACAACCTTGCTGTCCTCTCCAACGCGCATCAGGCGCACGCCCTGCGTGTTTCTGCCCAGTACGGAAATGCTGTTTACAGGCGTGCGGATCACAGTGCCATCATTGGTGATCAGCAGCAGATCCTCCACATCATGCACCAGCAGCTGTGCAGCCAACCTGCCGGTCTTTTCGGTAAGGTTCATTGCCTTGATGCCCTTGCCGCCGCGCTGCTGCAAGCGGTATTCCTCGATGTCGGTGCGCTTGCCATAGCCATTTTCGGTGATGGAGAGCACCTGTGCGCCCTCTTCCACGGCAGCCAGATCGATCACCTCATCGTCCTCGGCAAGCTCGATGCACTTCACACCCATGGCGCTGCGACCCATGGGGCGCATGTCGTTTTCATCGAAGCGGATCGCCATGCCGTCGCGAGTGCCAACCAGAATCTCCCGCTTGCCATCGGTCAGGCGCACGCCGATCAGCTCGTCATCGTCGCGCAGAACCACGGCGATCAGACCGTTCTTGCGCAGGTTCACAAATTCGCTCAGCTCGGTGCGCTTGATGGTGCCCTTGCGGGTCGCCATTACCAGATACATGCCCTGTGCCTTTTCCACGGGCATGGGCAGCATGGTGGTGATCTTCTCGCCCGGGGAGAGCTGCAAGAGGTTGACCACAGCCGTGCCGCGTGCAGTGCGGCCAGCCTCGGGAATCTCATAGCAGTTGAGCTGATAGACGCGACCGCGATTGGTGAAGAACATCAGCGGATCATGGGTGGAGGTGACGTACATCTGCTCCACGAAGTCCTCCTCGCGGGTAGTAGTGGCGATCACGCCCTTGCCGCCGCGGCGCTGGGCGCGGTAGGTGGTCTTGGGCAGGCGCTTGACATAGCCATAGTGGGTCATGGTGACAACCATGTCCTCCTCCTCGATGAGATCGAGCATATCGATCTCGCCGGCCATGGCGGATATCTCCGTGCGGCGCTCGTCGGCATACTTGCCGCGGATCTCCATCAGCTCATCCTTGATGATGCCCAGCACAAGCTGTTCATCCGCAAGAACCGCCTTGAAGTAGGCAATCTGCTTCTGAAGCTCGGCATATTCCGCCTCGATCTTATCCCGCTCCAGACCGGTGAGGCGTTGCAGGCGCATATCCAGTATCGCCTGTGCCTGCCGCTCGGAGAGACCAAAGCGCTCCATGAGGCTGTTCTTTGCCTCCTGACCCGTTCTGGAGGAGCGGATCATGTGAACGACCTCGTCGATATTGTCCAGCGCGACCATCAGACCTTCCAGTATGTGGCTGCGTGCCTCCGCCTTGTTCAGGTCATACTGGGTGCGGCGACGGATCACATCCTCCTGATGCTCGATGTAATGGTGGATGATCTGCCGCAGGGACAGTATCTTCGGCGTGCCGTCCACCAGTGCCAGCATGATGGCGCCGAAGGTTTCCTGAAGCTGGGTATGCTTGTAGAGGTAGTTGAGCACGATATTGGCGTTCACATCGCGCTTGAGCTCGATCACCACGCGCATGCCGCTGCGGTCGGATTCATCGCGGATATCGGAGATGCCCTCGACGGTCTTATCATGAACCAGCTCGGCAATCTTTTCGATCATGCGCGCCTTATTGACCATGTAGGGTATCTCGGTAATTACGATGCGCTGGCGATTGCCGCTCATCTCCTCGATCTCGCTCTTGGCACGCACAATGATGCGACCCCTGCCCTCGTGGTAGGCGTCATATATGCCGCGCCTGCCGAGGATCACGCCGCCGGTGGGGAAATCCGGACCCTTGATGAACTGCATCAGATCGTCCACCGTGCAATCGGGATTCTCGATCATATGCACCGTGGCGTCGATCACCTCGCCAAGGTTGTGGGGCGGTATGTTGGTTGCCATGCCCACGGCGATACCGCTGGAGCCGTTGACCAGCAGGTTTGGGAAGCGGCTGGGCATGACGGCGGGCTGCATCAGGGTTTCATCGAAGTTGGGATAGAAATCGACGGTTTCCTTCTCGATATCGCGCACCATTTCCAGCGATATTTTGGACAGGCGCGCCTCAGTATAACGCATGGCAGCCGCGCCATCGCCATCCACGGAGCCAAAGTTGCCCTGACCATCCACCAGCATATAGCGGATGGAGAAATCCTGCGCCAGACGAACCATGGCGTCATAGACGGAGCTATCGCCGTGGGGATGATACTTACCGAGCACATCACCCACGATACGCGCAGATTTCCTGTGGGGCTTGTCCGGCGTCACACCCAATTCCGACATGGAATACAGGATGCGCCGATGCACCGGCTTCAGGCCATCGCGCACATCCGGCAGCGCACGGGTCACGATAACCGCCATGGCATAGGAAATAAACGATTTTTTCAGTTCCTCCTCGACATCCATCGGAAGAAGGGTACCGATATTCTTTTCCTCGCTCAAGATACTTTCCTCCTAAATCAAATGTCGAGATCGGCAACCAGCTTGGCATTCTGCTCGATAAACTCGCGCCTTGGCTCCACCTGATCGCCCATCAGCAGGGTGAATAGCTCGTCCGCAGCGATGGCGTCCTTCAGCTCCACGCGATACATAATGCGGGTCTCCGGGTTCATGGTGGTTTCCCAGAGCTGCTCGGCGCTCATCTCGCCCAAGCCCTTGTAGCGCTGGATATCCGGCTTGGAATCGCGTCCCAGCTCGTCCAGCAGCTTCTGAAGCTGCGCATCGCTGTATACATACTGCATAAACTTGCCCTTTGTCACCTTATAGAGCGGCGGCTGTGCAATATACACATAGCCGTTTTCAATCAGCTTGGGCATGAAGCGATAGAAGAAGGTGAGCATCAGTATGCGGATGTGGCTGCCATCCACGTCCGCATCCGTCATGCAAACGATGCGGTGGTAGCGCAGCTTAGTTTCATCGAAATCCTCGCCAAAGCCGCCGCCGAAGGCAGTAATCATTGCCTTGATCTCTTGGTTGCCCAGAGCCTTATCCATGCGGGTCTTTTCCACGTTGAGTATCTTGCCGCGCAGGGGCAGGATGGCTTGAAAGTGGCGGTCGCGGCCGCTCTTGGCGCTGCCGCCTGCGGAGTCGCCCTCCACAAGGAATATCTCACACTTGCTGGGATCGCGCTCGGAGCAGTCCGACAGCTTACCCGGCAGTGCGGCGGATTCCAGCGCCGTCTTTCTGCGGGTCATGTCGCGTGCCTTGCGCGCCGCCTCACGGGCGCGTGCCGCCGACAGGCACTTATCCAGCACCGTACGTGCAGCAGAGGGGTTTTCCTCAAAATAGGTGCTCAGCTTGTCGCTCACGAGGCTGTCCACCATCGGCCGAACCTCGGAATTGCCCAGCTTGGTCTTGGTCTGACCCTCAAACTGCGGCTCCACCAGCTTGACCGACACGATGGCCGCTAGACCCTCGCGCACGTCCTCGCCGGAAAGGTTCTGATCGTTGCTCTTGAGCATGCCCGTCCTGCGGCCATATTCATTGATCACCTTGGTCAGCGCGTTTCTAAAGCCGGCCAGATGGGTGCCGCCCTCGGGGGTGTGGATGTTGTTTGCAAAGGTGAATACGTTCTCGTTGAAGCCGTCGTTCCACTGGAGGGCAACCTCAACGCTGGTGCCATTCTTCACGCCCTCGATGTAGATGGGCGCGGGGAAGAGCGGGGACTTATTCTTGTTCAGGTATTCCACAAAGGAGATGATGCCGCCCTCATAGTGCCAGCTCTGCTCGCGCACGGGCTCCACCCGCTCATCCCGCAGGGAGATGCGCACGCCCTTGTTCAGGAAGGCCATCTCACGGAAGCGGGTTTTGAGGGTTTCAAACTGGAAATCGCCGGTTTCGAAGATACCCGGCTCCGGATCCTCACCGGTCTTTACATCGGGAATAAAGCAGATGGTTGTGCCGGTACGCTCGCCGGCATCGCCCACCACCTTCAGATCATAGAGTATCTTGCCGCGCTCATATTCCTGCTGATAGATTTTTCCATCCTGATACACCATAACCTTCAGATGGCTGGAGAGCGCGTTCACCACGGAGGCGCCCACGCCGTGCAGGCCGCCGGAAACCTTGTATCCCCCGCCGCCGAATTTGCCGCCCGCATGCAACACCGTGAGGCACACCTCAACGGCGGGTCTGCCCATCTTGGGATGGATGCCCACGGGGAAGCCGCGGCCATTGTCCGCCACGCTGACGCTGCCGTCCTTGGCAAGGGTCACTTCGATATGGTTGCAGAATCCGGCAAGCGCCTCGTCAATGGCGTTGTCCACGATCTCATATACCAGATGGTGCAGGCCGCGCTCATCCGTCGAACCAATATACATGCCTGGACGGCGGCGGACAGCCTCAAGGCCCTCCAATACCTGAATTTGACTCTCGTCATAATGATTTTCGTTATGCATAAAACCAACCTCTGTCAAGACGCTGCAAGGGCGCGTTCAAATATTTTTTCTACTATATTATTATACCACTTTTTTGCACATCAATCCATACCCTGCATACGTCTTATTAAACTTTAACGCAGGATTGACTGCCCGCAGGCGAAAACATGCCGTTTTCCCTCCTCTGCACACTTGACAATCCGCTCCTTTCGTGGCATAATAATGCCTGTAGCCGTGCCCCAGTAGCTCAGCTGTATAGAGCGATCGCCTCCTAAGCGATAGGTCGGAGGTTAGAGTCCTCTCTGGGGTGCCAGCATCGCCGCGATCATTATCCTGTTCGCGGCGTTTTCTTGTTCACTTCAATAAGAGCAGCTGCTTTTACGCCGTATAATGCATTTTTTCTACTTTTCGTCAATATTTTCATTGGAAATGTATTGCGTTTTGAATTGTTTTATGGTAAAATACGAACAACATTGTGCGAAGCTCCAGCGCGGCAGGCTCTAAGATGAGTCTGTCGTCCTGTATCTATATGCATAATAAATCATACAGATCACCAGCGAAAGAGGTCAGCGCCATGAAGAATACATGCAGATGCGCCCTGTTGGATTACATGCTTGGTCAGCTCGCCGCAAAGCGAAAGGAGGCGGCGCGGCTGGGTCAGCCCTTGAACAACCCCTGCGTCGATGAGATCCTGCGCAGTGGCGATGCAATCTGCTGTACTATGGTGTTCATTGCCTTCATGTCCCTCTGCTGCGATGGCAAGGTATCGCTGAGCCGTGAATTGCAGGAAATGATGCTCAATCTGCCTTGCAGGCATGCCGAATCCCGCAGCGCATCCCCCTTTGCATCCAAATTTGCCCAGCCAAGGCGCGAGGATACCCATAAGAACGACTGAGCAGCCAAGCCTGCCTCGGCTCCATCCCATGTGCGTTTCCACCCTCCAAGCAAGGTAAGCATAGCTCTGCTCATTCACCCTGCCTCGGTCAAGCTCGCTTGCTGAGGTAGCTTTGCTGTACCCTTTGGCTGCACGGAGGCATTCACTCTCAGCAATGCACGATGCCCGCCCTTTTTCGCACGCCTAAACCAATGCATTTTTATACATCAATATACAATGCTGCCGCAACCGCACCTTCCTAAAGGGCTCTCCTCAGTCTGCTGCTCATCACCATTGGCACCCTGCTGCTCCTCCTTTAAGCAGCCGCCAAGCAGCCAGCCAAGCGAAAATCCAAATGATAAAGCCTGCCCGCAGCCTCGGCATCTCGCCGGGTTGCAGGCAGGCTTCTGGTTTTTGCTTTATGCTATTTCAGTTCATTGACCCTATCAGCGCACAACGTCCGCATCATCAAAGGGATCGCCGCACTCGGGGCAGAACTTCGGCGGATGCGCCGGATCGGCAGGCTGCCAGCCGCACTTATCGCAGCGATACAAGGGCGCGCCGACGGGCTTTTTTGCGCCGCATTCCGCGCAGAATTTGCCTTGGTTCACTGCGCCGCATGCGCACGTCCAGCCGTCCTCAGCGGGCTTGGGAGAGCCGCATTCGGGGCAGAACTTGCCGGTAACGGTCGCGCCGCAGGCACACTTCCAGCCAGCCTGAGGCTCCGGCTTCCTTGCGCCGCACTCGGGGCAGAACTTGCCGCTCACCATCGCGCCGCAGGAGCATTTCCAGCCGTTGGCAGGCTGCTGAGCCTGTGCTGCGGGCTGCTGAGCCTGCTGCTGAGCACCCATCTGGAAGAGCTGCGCAGCGTTCATGCCGCCGCCCTGCGCCATATTCATGCCCATGAAGCCGGTCATTGCGCCGCCTGCATTCTTGGCTGCATCCTGCATCGCCTGCGCCTGTGCGCCAACCAGATGCGCCGCAGCCATATTGGTATTGCGGAATACTGCGTTGCGCTGCAATTCCTTGATCATTGCCTCGTCTTCCTCGGACGCCTTTACGGAATTGACGCCAAAGGACACGATCTCCACGCCGCGCAGGTTTGCCCATTTCTCGGAAAGCACCTCGTTGAGCGCCTCGGCGATCTCCATGGTGTGTCCGGGCAGCGCGCTGTAGCGGATGCCCATCTCGGAGATCTTCGCAAAGGCGGGCTGAAGCGCGGTCAGCAGCTCGCTCTTGAGCTGGCTGTCGATCTTCTCGCGGGTATAATCGCCCTCCACATTGCCGCAGACGTTGGTGTAGAAGAGCATGGGGTTGGTGATGCGATAGCTGTATTCGCCGAAGCAGCGGATGGAAACATCGATGTCCAGGCCGATGTTCTGATCCACCACGCGGA
>CAYWLE010000083.1:0-8081 GCA_964458825.1 uncultured Oscillospiraceae bacterium
GTTATGCATACATCGGCCGTAAGCAGAAGAAGCGCGACTTCCGTCGCCTGTGGATCGCCCGTATCAACGCCGCGGCCCGCATCAACGGTCTGTCCTATTCCAAGATGATCAATGGTCTGCATGTTGCTGGTATCGACATCAACCGCAAGGTTCTTGCCGAGCTGGCCATCGCCGATGCCGCTGCTTTCGCAGCTCTGGCAGAGAAGGCAAAGGCAGCCCTCAAGTAAGCGCATACTTCAGAAAGTCGCTCCATGCTTGTAATGGGGCGGCTTTTGCTTTGCCTTCAAGCCAAACGAAGCATTGTTTACCCGAACCAAAGTTCCTAGATACGGCTGCGATAGCTTATTTTGACGTCGAATTTACACACTATTCATAAAGTCAATCCAAATTTGCTTGACGCTTTGCACAATCGCGAATATAATTTTCAACAGGAAGCTTGTAAATGCTGTCCAATTCGTGGAAAGGCGAGTGAAAATAATATGTATCTTGACCATCGCGTTACATTGAAAATTGCCCGCATTTTGAATATGATCGATATATCCGCGCTGCTGCTGGACGCCAGCGGAAACGTGATCCTGCCGGAGGGCGATCAGCGCGTCTTCAACCTGCCGGAGGCCATCCGCAATAACCCGACCATGCCTTTGGTTTATGGCGGAGTGGTGCTCATTGGAACCTCCGAGGAGCAGCCGGTGTTCGTCTGCCTTCAGGGTGATTCTGATGAGATCAAAAAGTGCGCCGTGCTCTGTGCCGAGTTGATCAATATGATCCTCAGCGAGGATATGAAGCATACGAGCTGCGAGCAGTCGCTCCGACTGATGCTCCGTGGCGAGATCGAGAGCAGCGAGTTTGAGGCGCTGGCAGTGGAGCATAATATCCCGGTGGAGAAGAAGCGCTGCGTGCTCTACTTCTACTTTGTGGATATCGAGGCTGAGGCTGCCATGCAGATACTCAGCAATAGCCTTGACGATGAGGGTGATCTGCTTGCCGAGGTCGGCCGGCATAGCCTGTGCATGCTCAAGGGCGTTGAGGAAGAGGTTAACTTTGCTGAGCTGGAGGAGTATGCTAAGGCGATCGAAATGAGCTTCCTTACCGAGGCTGGCACCGCCGTATACGTGGGCATTTCCAATCCCCGCGACGATCTGGTGAGCATTACCGACGCCTACGAGGAGGCGCGCAGCGCCATCAACGTGGGTCGTGTCTACCATGGCAACCGCAGCGTGTTTATCTATCGCAACCTGCTGCTCGAACGCTTCCTCAGCGAGGTTCCCGCTGATATGTGCGGCGGCTACAATGCCATGATCTTCAACCGCAAAACTGCCCGCCTCTTCAATGATGAAATGGTGCATACCATCGAAACCTTCTTCGATAATAGCCTCAATCTCTCTGAAACGGCAAGAAAGCTTTACATCCACCGCAACACGCTGGTGTACCGCTTGGAGAAGGTGCAGCGCGCCATCGGGCTCGACCTGCGCAACTTTGATGACGCAGTGACCTTCAAGATGATGATGCTGCTGGGCAAGAACACCGGCAACCGCAAGAACCGCCTGTGATCCAGCCCTTCAGCAGCGCAAGCAGGCAAAAAACCTTCCGCATGGCATCCTGCTGCGGGAGATAGAATAAGCTCATAGAAAAGTCCGAACGCGACGGTCACTCAGACCGCCGCGCTCGCTGTTACATTGGCTAATTCCACCATTCTTGCGCCACTTTTGCACCTATTCTGCCCATTTATGCCATGAACGGAGGTCGTTATGCGCAATAATAAGCTGCTGATCCGAATCATATGGCTCCTGCTGCTCCTGCTCATCACCGCATCTCTCTGCCTGCTGCTGCGCATGGGCAACGTCCGGCTGGTTGCCGGCGAAAGCGCCGAAACGCTGGAACGCTTTTCCAAGCTGGAGGCCGCCTACCGCTGCGTGTGCGATGGCTTTTACCGCGAGCTTGACGAGGAAGCACTGCTCGACGGCGCGATTTCCGGCATGCTGGCTGCCCTCGGTGATCCCTACAGCTTCTATTACACGCCGGAGCAGATGACCAGCCACAGCGAAACGCTGGACGGCGCCTACCACGGCGCAGGCATGCTCTTGCAGGCAAGCGAGGCTGGGGAGCTGCTGGTCGTGCGCGTGTATGAAGCTTCACCGGCGGATGAAGCCGGGGTTCAGCAGGGCGACGTGATCCTCAAGGTGGATGGCGTGGCCGTGAACGCCGCCGACCGGCAGAGCTTCAGCAGGGCTACCTCGCTGATGGCGGGGGAGGATGGCACGGAGCTGCGCCTGAGCCTACGCCGGGGTGATGCCCAGATTGAGCTAACCATCATCCGCGGCAGTGTGGAAACCTCCAGCGTCGAGCATGCCATGCTGGATAATAATATTGGCTATATCGCCATAGCTCAGTTCTCTGGCGACGATGTGGAGGGCTTCCATGAGGCACTGAGCAGCCTTGAGGATGCTGGCATGACAGCTTTGGTGCTTGACCTGCGGAATAACCCCGGCGGCGTGCTCGGCGATGTGGTAGATATCGCGGATACTCTGCTGGGCGAGGGCATGATCGTCTATACGGAAAGTCGCGCAGGCGAGCGCACGGAGTATCGCTCCGATGCAGCCTGTACCGATGTGCCGCTCAGCGTACTGGTGAACGGCAATTCTGCCAGCGCGTCGGAGATACTCGCCGCAGCGGTGAAGGATCACGGGCGCGGCAGCATCGTCGGCAGCCAAAGCTATGGCAAGGGTATCGTGCAGACGCTGATTTCCTTCCCGGAGGATGGATCGGGCATGCAGTATACCTCCGCACGCTATTTCACACCGTCGGGCGCTTGTATCCATGAGCTGGGCGTGACGCCGGACATCGCCGTGGATGCAGGCGAGGTGGATAGTTCCCTCACGGGCATGCCCGACCCGCTGCGGGATCCTCAGCTTCAAGCGGCGATCGATGCGCTCGTTTCCATTGGCGAATAGCCTTGCCCGCTTCCGGGCAGGATAAGCACTGCCGGAAGGCAAATAAAATGCATGAGGTGTATAGATATGAGCCAGAAGCAGGCAAACAAGAACATCCGCTGCGGCGTGGTAAGCTGCAATTTCCATTGTGACGGCGAGGATTACTGCTCCCTGTCCAGCATTCAGGTGGAGCCCTGCTCCAGCTGCCACAGCGGCAAGGCTTGCGAAGAAAGCATGTGTGCCAGCTACCGCTGCCGCTGAAGTGATTTGCCAGAGAAAGGGGGAGATATCCCCCCTTTCTTTTTGCTGCTTGCCGGCTGCCGACCTTGAATCTTAAAGCGCTTTCGTGTATAATCGTGCATGGGAAGCTGCGCTGGCGAGCCTTTTCCATAGCAAGCATGCCGCGTGCATATACTGAAGCCAACAGCCAATTGGAGGGTTAGGATATGGAGCTTAGCTTTATTGAAATCTTGAAGGTCATCGTACTGGGCATTGTGGAGGGTGTCACTGAATGGCTGCCCATCAGCAGTACCGGTCACATGCTCTTGGTGGATGCGTTCATGCCGCTGAGAATGAGTCAGGAATTTAAGGATCTGTTCCTCTATGTTATCCAGCTTGGCGCGATTTTTGCGGTCATACTGCTGTTTTGGAAGAAAATGTGGCCCTTCCAGCTCAAGGATAAGAGCCGTTCTTTTGTGCGCATGCGCACCATGCACACGTGGTTCAAGGTTGTGGTTGCCTGCATCCCCGGCGCAGTGGTCACACTGCTGTTTGATGATTATGTGGAGGCGCATCTGCATACTCCGCTGGTCATCGCTCTGATGCTGATCCTCTATGGCGTGGTCTTTATCGTGCAGGCAAAGCACCGCCGCAAGCCGAGCATCCGCCGCCTGAGCGACATCAGCTATAAGACGGCTTTCCTGATCGGCCTGTTTCAGGTGCTTTCCATCATCCCGGGTACCTCTCGCTCCGGCGCGACCATCGTCGGCGCACTGCTGCTGGGCGTATCCAGAGTGGCTGCCGCGGAGTTTACCTTCTTCCTTGCCGTGCCGGTCATGTTGGGCATGAGCGCGCTGAAGCTGCTGGATTTCGGGCTTGCCTTCACCTCGGCCGAGCTGATCGTGCTGCTGCTGGGCATGGCTGTGGCGTTCTTCGTATCGCTGCTGGTGATCCGCTTCCTGATGGATTACATCAAAAAGCATGATTTCAGCGTCTTTGGCTGGTATCGCATCGCACTGGGCATCGCGGTGATCCTGTTGCTGGTGATCTGATCTCTACATACAAAAAAAGAAAGACGGGCGTTTACAAAAGAACGCCTGTCTTTCTTATTTTATTTTATCTTATCCTGTTTCCGAGCCTCAGTCGTCTATTTCCAGCTTCTTGCCTGCATCGGAGAAGATGTAGCACACAAGCTCCGCGCTGGCAATGCCGTCGGGCGCTTCGTAGCCAAGGCTCTGCTGGATGGAAAGAATGGCTGCCTCGGTGGCTTGGTCGTAGCTGCCGCTGAGCTGGCTCTTGCTCAGGTAGCCCAGCTTGCGCAGCCTCTGCTGCAATAGCTCCACATGCTCGCCGCTATCGCCGGGGAAGAGGGAGCTTGCTTCCTCCTGCACCTCGTTCCAAAGGGGAATGCCGCTCACCGGCGCGGCGCTGGAATAGAGGAAGGCGAGTAGGTCGCTATCGGCGCTGCCGGTTTCTGCAAGACCGATGTTCACTTCAAAAGCAGATACGGCACGGGCAGTGAGGTTGTCGTAGGAGCCAGTGACGGAGGTGACATAGCCAAGCTCGGTCAGCCGGTTCTGAAGTCGCAGCACAGCCTCGCCGCTGGAGCCTATGGAAAGCTGCTCAGGCACGGCTGCATCGGCTGTGTCAGCCTCTGGCGCGGCGGTAGGCTCCGTCTGCACAGCCTGCACGGCGGTGGTTTCCCGATCGATATTCAGCGCAAAGGAGGAGTAGAGCACGGCCTGTACATACACGCTTGCAACGCCGTCCTCGTCGAGAGAGTTGAAGTTCTGGAATAGCTGCACCGACTGCGTGGTTGTCGCGCCGTAATCGCCGTTGGGCGTACCCTTTGCAAAGCCCAGCGCCACCAGCCGTGCCTGCAGCTGCCGTACAGCCTCGCCGCTGGAGCCCTCCAGCAGGTTGCTGTACTGGGAGGCAAGCACGTCAAAGCCGGGCGCGTGGCGGGATTCCAGCAGCTCCACCAGCGCAGACGATAGCGTGCCGGAGGGCAGCTGACCGCATGCCTCCTCAAAGAGCTTGATGGCTATGCTGGTGCGCGCATCCAGATCGCCGGTCGCCTCGCCCTGTAGGTAGCCAAGCTCGATCAGCCGCTGCTGCACCTCTGCGATGGAGGCGCCCACAGCGCTGCTTGCGGAGGTATCCAGCGTGGAAAGGTCTGCCTTGCTGTAGGGACGGGCAGAGTCGGAGTAGATCTCCTTCTGGAGCGCCACGTTTGCCACGTCGCTTGCCGAAAGCCCATATTCCTCATAGAAGAGCATGACGGCGTTTGCTGTTTCGTTATCAAATATGCCGGTCAGGCTGGCGATGGGGTAGCCTAGGTTCTTTAGCCTCTGCTGGAGGGCATACACGCTGCTGCCCACGTCGCCGCGCTCAAGCACCTTGTACTGGGCAACCACGGCTTGGTTGTATGCATCACTGCCGTAGGCGGGAGCCTCGGAGGAGAAGAGCCGCTGCTGCAGATCCGCCGTGGCAACGCCGGTCTGCATGGTGCCGTAGGTCTGCTCAAAGCGGCGCACGGCTGCCTCGGTGGCGCTGTCAAATAGACCGGAAATGCCCTCGGTGAAGTAGCCAAGCTCCTGTAAGCGCGTCTGAAGCGCCTGCACGGCAAGACCGGTGTTGCCCAGTCGCAGGGATTTGTAGCTGCTGTCGCTCTGCTTGGCGCTGCCGCTCACGTCGTCCTGAAGGATGGCGGCGGAATCGTTCACCGTGACCCCACCCTTCACGTCGATCACCAGCGCCTGCGCCTCTTCTCTGGCTGCCGGCAGGGGAGTCACCGTGGCATAGGGCAGGGAAATATCCACGCTGTAATTGGCTTGGTTATCAAATATTGTGCCGTCCACTTGCGTGCTGCAGCCGCTGAGCAGAAGCCCCAGCGCAGCCAGCAGACAGGCACAGAGCAATATGCGCAATCTGTGCTTCATGCGTACCTCCGAAGGTATTTCAAAAGTGAAGCGCCGCTGCAAGGCTTTGCTTCATCCAATAATTATCCACCTATTATTGTAACTCAAACCGCCGGCAAACACAAGATGACGGCACATAAATTCAATCCACTGCCACAATCTGGGCATCGGAAGCAGCCATGTCTGCCTCAGTGCGGGCATAGATCAGCACGCTTCCATTATCGAAGATCAGGTAGCAGTTTTCATCGAACCAATCGATATCGGGATCATAGTTGTACCGCTCATGATCGGAGATATAGATGTAGTTCACGCCGTACTGCTCAAATAGCGCCGCGCTATCAGCCGGACGGGCAAGCATCTGCCGGGCGTCGCTCTGCTGCTGAGAATAATCCATGCCGTGGAAGTAGAGATAGCTGCCCGTGCCGCAGACGATGTAGCGCCCCGTGAGCGCCGCCACGGCGTTGTTGTGCTGGTCGCCGGTGAGGAAGAGCGCCTTCTCCGGCATGGATTCCTCGATATACCCGGCAGCCTCGACCTCTGCCTGCGAAAAGAGCTGATAATCGGATATGACCTCCCGCGCCATGCTCAGCGACGCTGAAAGCACGCTCACCACGATAAACAGCCCAGCCAGCAGCCGCCTGCCAGCCACGTCCCGCAGCCGATCCCACAGCCTGAGAAGATATATGCTCACCGCAGGAAGCATCAGCATGTAGGCGACGTAGAAAAGCTTGTTGTTGTCGTAGGGGTTGGGCTGGAATTGGATAAGCTCCGCCACGGCATAGATCGCCAGTGCGCCCAGCGCCAGCGAGCGACTAATGCTGCCCTTCTTTGCATTCAGTGCAGCAGGTAGCATCAGCAGATAGACGATGCCCACGTTCTTGATCCAGAACCAGAAGTAGCCGTCGATCAGCTTCCCGTTGCCTTGGTTGTTCACCCAGTTGAAGCGCAGGCTCAGGCTGCCGCTTGAGGAGGAACCGTTGATGGTCTGCGGAAAGGTCCACGTCAGCAACTGCGGCGCGGCAAGCAGCAGCGCCACGGCGGCATAAGTCATGAAGCACAGGAAGCAGCGCTTCCCTTCACCCTTGGGCGAGGCAAGCAGGCGATGAACCAGCACGCCGCCGCTCATTAGCCCCAGCGCAAAGAAGGAATGGGTGTGTACCATCGGCATCAGCCCCGCCCAAATGCCCAGCAGCACATAAAGGCTCGCTTTCTTCTCCCGCAGCGCGTTGATCAGCATGTACAGACCCGGAAGAAGCA
Organism: uncultured Oscillospiraceae bacterium; assembly: GCA_964458825.1. GTDB lineage: Bacteria > Bacillota > Clostridia > Christensenellales > Aristaeellaceae > SFTH01. Next base: position 7,328 of record CAYWLE010000083.1, read on the forward strand.
TCGTCCAGCCGCACAAAAGCGTCCGCTGAGGAACCATCATATCGCAAACCACGTTTACCCAGCGCAGGTTTAGCTCGGGCATGTTCGTGGGGGTCTGGTAGTAGCCGGTGAAGACAGCCTTGAGCATCGTGGGATCCTTCCACACGCCGTCGAGGGTGTATAGGAAGCCCAACCCGCCGTTGAAGAACATCAGCAGGAAGGCAAGAACCACCGCGGCAGGCTTCTTTGTAAGCTCCCAAGCGAAGATCACAAAGCCGACGTACACCAGCATCGCCATCAGCGTGCCTGTCAACACAAAGGACAGGGCAAGTCCGCTGCCGCCCAGCAGTATGGTAGTAACCATGGTATCGGAAAGGAAGGGGTAGCCGAGCAGTGCGCCGGGCAATATGGTGTAGTCCGGCGGGAAGGCTGCGTTGCGGCTGCCAGTGGCGATGCCGAGGTGCAGGCAGAGGTCGCCATAGGTGCTCTGACCCACGTGCAGCGCTCCGCCCTCGGGCTGGATGGTGTGGGTAAAGAGCAGGTAGCCGGTGAGGATCGTCATCGGCAGAACCAGCGCGATCAGCAGCCACGGTGGAAGCTCTCCAAAGAAGCCAGAACCAGTCATATGCAGGCGCAGCGGTCTGCCCAGCCGCCCATTTGCTCGCCACAGGGCAAGCCCGATGGCCAGCATAAAGGCGGTTGCCAGCGCCAGCAGCTGCGCACCCAGCGTGAATTTCATGATATAGGCGTAGGGCACGGGCAGCCACATCATCAG
>CAYWLE010000084.1:0-8074 GCA_964458825.1 uncultured Oscillospiraceae bacterium
CATCGAAGGCTCCCTCGATTTCATCAAAAGGGTGCAGGATACGGGCCGGGATTTCCTCTTCCTCACCAATAATTCCTCCCATAATTCCGCCTTCTATGTGGAAAAGCTGCGCCGCATGGGTCTTGAAATCGACCGCTCCCGGGTCATGACCTCCGGCGAGGCTACCTGCGAGAAGCTCAACCAGCTCTACCCCGGCAAGCGCGTGTTCCTGCTTGGCAATGAATTTCTCATGCAGGATTTCCGCGACGCCGGCATCGTCGTCGATCAGGAAAACCCGGAGCTCGTGGTCATCGGCTTTGACACCACCCTCGATTATGCCAAAATGACCGCCGTGTGCGATTTCGTGCGCGCAGGTCTTCCCTATATCGCCACCCACCCGGATTTCAACTGCCCCACCGAAACCGGCTTCATCCCTGATATCGGCGCCATCATGGCGTTCATCGAGGCGTCCACCGGCCGCCGCCCCGATCTGGTTATTGGCAAGCCAAATACCGGCATCGTGGAGGCTGTGCAGCGCCGCACCGGGCTCGCCTGCGCCGATATGGCAATGGTGGGTGATCGCCTCTATACCGATATCGAAACCGGTCTGCGCAGCGGCATGCTCAGCATACTGGTCATGTCCGGCGAAACCACCGAGGATATGCTCGCCGCCTCCGCCACCGTGCCGGATCTCAAGTTCAGCCGCCTCTCCGATATGAACCCGCTGCTCTAAAGCCCGTATTGTAAAAAACCGTCCCAAAGCACTGACAAAGTCAACGATTTGCAGAGCGATGAGAAAGCCTGCAAGACAGGGAAGCAAGGCTGCAAATGAAGGAGCCTACATAGACGTAGGTGACTGAAATTTGCAGTCGAAGCTGATGCAGGAAGCAAAAATTCAACCCATCTTCTTCGATTGGTTGGATTTTTGTGTTTGTGGGCTTTGTCAGCGGTCTGAGCCGGTCTGCACAAAAGCGTGCAGACCGGTCTTTATATAGGCTGGTCGCTCAATATTTAATGGTAATATTCTCGCCCTTGAGCGCAACCACAGCGCCGTTCTTGGCTTCAGGAGCCTCGGCATGGGCAAGCAGCCACTTGTTGGTTGCGGTCAGCAGCCGGGCTTCCTTGTCCGCATCGGGCTTGAACTTCAGCTCGGTATTGGTTCCACGGGGCAGAACCACCACGCAGCGGAACTTCTTGCCCTTGCCCGCGCTCACGGGAGCATAGTGCAGCGTGGTTGCATAGCACTCGATCATGGTTCCCTTGGGGCAGAGGAAGGCTTCCACCTTGGCGGTATCATATTCATAGTTTTCGAAATCGATATCCCCCTCCTTGCCATAGAGCATGATCAGGTCGTCGCAGGCGAGGTTGATCTCGCTGTCGCGATGGTACTCCAGGCAGTTCATGGTGTAGTTTTCACCATTGCAGTAGCCGATCTCAATGGGCATGCCGCCGAAGCCCTGATCCCGCAGCTCCTCAAACACCTTCAGCTTCTCCATTTCTGGATCGGAGGGGGTGTAATAGGTGGCTCCGTCGGGGCAGGGAGTATCCTGCATCTTTTCCATCAGCTCGGCAACATCAAAGCCCTTGAGCACCTTGCCATAGGGTGCAAAGGCAGCGTCATAAACAGAGAGAATCTTCATTGCGATCTTCCTCCATAAAAATAATAACGGGCACGGTGGAACGTGCCCAACCGTACCCATTATAGCGCATTTCAGCAAAAATGTATAGGGATAATTTTAAGCCTACCCATACAAATCCTGCCTGATACAAATTTCGCTCAATGCATATCTCACTTGCCGCTGCGGCGATCAATGCCCCTGTTGATGAAGTAAACCACAAGGTTGGCGCTCACGAAGATCAGATTCAGCACGTAGATCACAAGCACGTAGCTGAAATTGTGGGACACGATCTTCGCGCTGATGCCGGCAATGTAGCCTACGATGATCAGCAGTATAAATGGCAGACTCATGGATCTTGCCGTGCGTGCGCGGATATTCTTGATTACCGACATCGGCCACGACAAACCAAAGCAGATCAGCATGATGGATTCCAGAATTTCAGTCATATCTCAGTTCCCCCTCGCATCGTAATCCAGTTTTCTCCACTCCGATTATACCATACATTTATAATCGCACCATTAAATTTAGATTGGATTTGCTCGCAGCCAACCATCCCATGTTAAGATTTGAATTTTAACCCCCGCCCCGGCTTAAAAGCACGCAGCCATACTGATATAATATCTATACTCATCCATAAATCCACCTCAAGGAGCCAACCATCCATGAAGAAAACCCTAGCCCTGCTGCTTCTGCTCTGTCTGCTCATCTGCCTGCCCGCCCAAGCGGAGGCGGAAAGCCGGCTCATCTATGGCAGCGGCGATTACACCCGCATCAACCCCGCGCTGGACGAGCATGGCGAGATCAGCCTGCTCCTCTTCAATGGTCTTACCGCCCACAACGGCGAAAATCAGCCGATCCCCGCCCTCGCCGAGAGCTGGGAATATGATCCCTCCTCCTTCAGCTATACCTTCCACCTGCGCAGGGATGTGAAGTGGCACGATGGCGAAGCCTTCACCGCAGCGGATGTCAAGTTCACCATCGAGGCGATCATGAACCCCGAAAACGCCTCCGAAAACGCTCCCAACTATGAGGATGTGCAGCAGATTGCCATCATTGATGATTACACCATCTCCTTCCAGCTGGCAGCGCCCAACGCAGCCTTCATAGACTACATGACCATCGCCATCCTGCCAGAGCATCTGCTCGCCGGCGAGGATATGCAAACCTCCGCCTTCTTCCGTGCGCCCGTCGGCACCGGCCCCTATAAGCTTGCCGACTGGGACGAGGGTCAGGCGATCACCCTCGTGAAAAATGAATCCTACTTCCGTGGAGCGCCCAAGATCGATACCATTATCTTCAAGATCGTTCCCGATGATAGCGCCAAGGCGCTTCAGCTCTCCTCCGGCGAGCTGGATCTGGCGCTGCTCACCCCCAAGGACGCCCTCCTCTTTGCCAATGACCCCAGCTTCGCCTGCTATGATATGCTCACCAGCGATTACCGCGGCATACTCTTTAACTTCCAGAATGAATACTGGCAGAAGAATCGGGATATAATCCCCGCCATCTGCTGCGCCATCGATCGGGAAAGCATCGTGCAGGCGGTGCTGCTCGGGCAGGGCATGCCCGCCTACGGCCCCCTCCAGCGCAATATCTATAATTGCGAGGATGTGGAAAAGTGGGAATATGACCCCGACCGCGCCCGCGATATCCTCTCCTCCATCGGCTGTGTGCTGGGCGAGGACGGCTTCTATTACCGCAATGGCGAAAAGCTCGGCTTCCCCATCAGCGTTGCCGCAGGCGATCAGGTTCGCATCGATATCGCTCAGATCGCCGCCCAGCAGCTGCGCCAGATCGGTATCGACGTCAGCGTGGATATCCCCGCCGTGGTGGACTGGAGCAGCCAGTATGCCTACCTCATCGGCTGGGGCAGCCCCTTCGATGCAGACGACCATACCTATAAGGTCTTCGGCTCCGGCAAGGGAGCCAACTACTCCGCCTACTCCAACCCCCTCGTGGATCAGTATCTCTCCGAGGCGCGCCAGAGCGATGATCCCGCCCAGCGCAGGGCGGCCTACGCAGCCTTCCAGCAGGCGCTCGCCGAGGACCCCGCCTTCTGCTTCATCTGCTATATCGATGCAAATTATGTATCCGCCGCCAGCCTGCGCGGCATATCCACAGATACCGTGCTCGGTCATCACGGCGTGGGCGTCTTCTGGAATGTCCACGAGTGGGAGATCGGCTAAGCAAGCCATCTGCTTCGGCTCCGATCAAGCCAATCTCAGACCAAGCTTGAGCCAAGCATGAGCCATCAGCAAACCAATCACAGACCAATCTCAGACCAATCTCAGACCAATCACAGGTCAATCTCCATTTTTTAAGAATTCTGCCAGAATTGACCCTGCTTTGAATCAGAATCAAGCCAGATTCAGCCCAGCAGCCAGCCGGTCAATTCTTTAAGAATACTGCCATATTCCACCCGTCTGTGCGGCGGAGCAGCCAAGCCAAGCAAGCCCCGCCGCAAGCCAAAGGAGCCTGAACCATGCCCGATAAAGCAGCCGATCCCATCCTGCAAGTGAATAACCTCTCCGTCAGCTTCGACACCCCCGAGGGCGAGCTTCAAGCCGTTCGCGGGGTGTCCTTTGCCTTAAATAAGGGCGAGGTTCTGGCGATCGTAGGCGAGTCCGGCTGCGGCAAGAGCATGCTCTGCAAGGCAATCATGCGCCTGCTGCCCCGCAGTGCCCGCATCAAGGGCGGCAGCATCGAGCTGCTCGGCAGGGATATTGCCGCCTGCTCCGAGCGGGAAATGCGCCGCCTGCGCGGCAGCGCCTTCTCCATGGTCTTTCAGGATCCGCTCACCTCCCTCAACCCAACCATGACCATTGGGCAGCAGATTGCCGAGGCGGTGCGCGTCCACAGCAAAGCCCTGCGCGGCGCGGCGCTCAGGGAGCGGGTTATGGAGCTTATGCAACTGGTGGGCATCGATCGCCCCGCCGAGCGCATGAACCTCTATCCCCACAGCTTTTCCGGCGGCATGCGGCAGAGGAGCGTGATGGCAATCGCCCTCGCATCCAACCCAGCCATCCTGCTTGCCGACGAACCAACCACCGCGCTGGACGTCACCATTCAGGCGCAGATACTGGATCTTTTGCGGGATATCCAGCATCGGCTGGGCGTATCCACCATTCTGGTTTCCCATGATCTTGGCGTGGTTGCCCGCGTGGCTGACCGCGTGGCTGTGATGTATGCCGGAAAGCTCGTGGAAATCGGCACGGCGGAGGATATCTTCTATGATCCACGCCACCCCTACACTTGGGGGCTGATGCAGGCGCTGCCCGCCCTCAACCGGGGCAGGGACAGCCTGCGCGCCATACCCGGCATGCCGCCCACGCTGGTTAACCCGCCGGCAGGCGACGCCTTTGCCTGCCGCAACGAATATGCGCTCGCCATCGACTATGAGGAGGAACCGCCCATGACGCGCATCAGCGATACCCACCTTGCCGCCACATGGCTGCTGGATCCCCGTGCGCCAAGGATAGAGCGCCCGCAGTGGAGGCTTGCCCATGAATGATCGAGCAACCAAGCCTCTGGTTGAGCTTCGCAACCTGAGCCACAGCTTCCATCCGGCGCGGCACATAAGCATCCCCGCCGTGCAGAACCTTTCCCTTGATATCCGCCGCGGTGAGATACTCGGGCTTGTCGGCGAGTCCGGCAGCGGCAAGTCCACCGTAGCACGCTGCCTGATGAGCATACTCCAGCCCGACGAGGGCAGGATTTTCTTCGACGGCATCGATATACTTGACCGCCGCGCCTTCCGCGCCAACAGGGCTCGCCTGCAAACCCAGCGGCAGATGATCTTTCAGGATTCTGCCTCCAGTCTGAACCAGCGCATGAAGGTTTGCGATGTGATCGCCGAACCCATGCGCATCCACCATATTGCACCAAAGCGCGGTTTGCTGCGTGAGGAAGCAAAATTTCAAATGAAGTACGTCGGCCTCGACCCAACCTACTTGGATCGCACCCCGGACGAGCTTTCCGGCGGTCAGCGCCAGCGGGTGGCCATCGCCCGCGCCCTTTCGATGGAGCCGGAGCTGCTGGTTGCCGATGAACCCGTGGCGTCGCTGGATGTATCCATACAGGCGCAGATTATCAACCTCTTCAAGCACCTGCAAAGGGAGCATGGCTTCACCTTCCTCTTCATTGCCCACGATCTGGCGATGGTAGAATACCTCTGCGACCGGGTGGGTGTGATGACCCGCGGTCGTCTGGTGGAGCTTGCCCCCACAAGGGAGCTGTTTGACAATCCTCTCCATCCCTACACACAGGCACTGCTCTCCGCCATCCCTGTGCCTGACCCAAGGCAGGAGCGCTCGCGGCGGCTGCTTTCCTTTGATGAAAGCATGCTGGACTGCGGCGGCGAAATGCACGAGGTCAGCCCCGACCACTTCGTACTGCTGCCCCGAAGGGAGGCTGACATGCGATGAAGCGCAATCCTTTCGCCTATTATGCCGGCAAGTGCCTGCTGCTCTTGCTGAGCATTGCAGTGCTCAGCGCGGCGGTATTCTTCATCGCTCGGCTCACCCCCGGCGACCCTCTCGTGTCCTATTATGGCGACCGGACGGAGAAGATGTCTGCCGAGGAGCGCGAGGCTGCCATGGAGCGGCTGGACTTGAACCAGCCAGTCCACGTGCAGTATATCCGCTGGCTGGAAAACGCGCTGCACGGCGACTTTGGCATATCCTACAAATACAAGCAGGATGCTCTGTCGCTGGTTTGCTCCCGCGCAGGCAATACCCTGCTGCTGGGCGGCGCAGGCTTCGTGCTTACCTTCGTGCTGGCGCTGCTGCTGGGCGCCTTCTGCGCATGGTTTGAGGATCGCTGGCCCGACCGGCTGCTCTGCCGCATCGGCGCGGTGAGCAGCTGCATACCCGAATTCTGGCTGAGCCTGATACTGATACTTGTCTTTTCCGTCACTCTCCGTCTGCTGCCCAGCAGCGGCGCATACAGCGTGGGCAGGAGCGGCGATGTAGCGGACAGGCTGCGGCATCTGGTTTTGCCGCTCGCCGTGGTTGTGGTAAGCCACCTGTGGTACTATGCCTATATGGTGCGCAACCGCCTGCTGGAGGAAATGCGCGGGGATTACGTGCTGCTGGCAAAGTCCAAGGGTATCTCCCGTCGGAGGGTGCTGCTGTTCCACTGTCTGCGCTGCGTGATGCCCAGCTACCTGTCCATCATGGCCATCTCCGTACCCCACATACTGGGAGGAACCTACATCGTGGAAACGGTCTTCTCCTACCCCGGCTTGGGCACCCTCGCCTATGAGAGCGCCCGCTACAAGGATTATAACCTGCTGATGCTGCTGTGCATGCTCTCCGGCGCGCTGGTGATCCTGTGCAGCATCGCGGGGCAGATCATCAACGAGCGCATCGACCCCCGGCTGCGCAGCGAAACGACCGACGAAGGCGAGGTGGAAGGATCATGAGCCACGCAGACAGCCTCCTTCAGGCTCCTTCCGCCAAGGCAAGGGTGGAGCAGACCTCCGCCGACAGCCGCTTTGCCGTGGTTGGCATGCAGCCCGCAGCGCCCTCGCTGCTGCCAAAGCGCAAGCCATGGTATCGTCAGCTGCCGCTGGCATCATGCATCGTGCTGGGCATAATCGTGCTTGGTTGCTTGCTGTGCGAGCTATTCATTCCAAGGGATCCTGCCTATATGGATCTCATGAACTGTTCCAAGGCTCCCTGCCGGGAATTTCTCTTCGGCACGGACACCCTCGGGCGGGACATATTCTCCATGATCTGGAGCGGCGGCAGGATATCGCTGTGCATCGGCTTTTTATCCACCGCCATATCCACGCTGATCGCCGTGGTTCTTGGTTCCCTCTCCGGCGTGGCGCCGCGCTGGCTGGATGGGCTGTTGATGCGGCTTACGGAGATACTGCTGAGCATACCCTCGCTGTTGCTGGTGGTGCTCTTGCAGGCTGTGCTGGGTCAGGCAAACGTGCTGAGCATCGCTCTAGTGATCGGTCTGACCAGCTGGACGAGTATCGCCAAGGTGGTTCGCACCGAGGTGCTCCGGCTGCGCAGCAGCGAATATGTGATCGCGGCAAGGTGCATGGGCGGCGGCTTTTTCCACATACTGTGGCGGCATCTTGCGCCGAACTTTCTATCGTCGATCATGTTCATGGTGGTAATGAACCTGCGCAGCGCCATTATAGCCGAATCCACGCTGAGCTTCATGGGGCTTGGTCTGCCGTTGGAGGTAATCAGCTGGGGCAGCATGCTCTCCATCGCGGAAAAGGCGCTGCTGAGCCGGGCATGGTGGATCATACTTATCCCCGGCGCATTCCTTCTTGCCACGCTGGTATGCGTCACCAGCCTCGGCAATGCCCTGCGCAGAAGCATGAACCGGGCAAGCAGCAAGCTTTGATCTCTCCAAAAATGCAAAAACCAACCGCTTCTCTTTGATCGGTTGGTTTTTGCATTTGCAGGCTTAATCAGCGGACTGAGGCTTTTTTTACCGGCCGCGCATCAGCTCATACA
>CAYWLE010000085.1:0-8009 GCA_964458825.1 uncultured Oscillospiraceae bacterium
GGTAATCAACCGACTGGTGGATGAATACAAAAAGAATGCCCATCCAGAGGAGCTTGCCGCCGCCCTTCCCGAGGTAACCAAGCCGGAGGAAGCGCCCCGCAGGCAGGCTCAGTCCTCCTCCAACGGCGTGATCGTGCATGGCGAGAGCGGCATGCTGGTGCGCTTTGCCCGCTGCTGCAATCCCCTGCCCGGCGACAGCATCGTAGGCTACATCACCCGCGGTCGCGGCGTATCGGTACACCGGCAGGACTGCATCAGCCTAAAGGATCCTGACATGGAGAAGGATCGGCTGATCGATGTGGAGTGGGAGGTTGAGGGCAAGGACGCCTCCTATGAGGCGGAGATTCGCATCATATGCTACAACCGCACTGGTTTGCTGGCGGAGATTTCGGTGATGCTGGCGGCGCAGAACGTGCCCGTCGGCGCGATCAGCGGCCACAATCAGAAGAACGGCACCTACGTATTCAACGTATCCATCACCATAAAGGATACCCAGCAGCTCAACAAGATCATTCGCGACCTGATGAAGTCTCCGGACATCATCGAGGTCAGCCGCGTGTCCAGCTGAGAGGGAAGGTCTGGCTAATTATAAAAGCAACGAGGTACAAGCAATGCGCTGTGTGGTACAGAAGGTTACCCGCGCCCACGTCACCGTGGAGAGTGAGCTGGTGGGCGCCATCGAAAATGGATATATGGTTCTAGTCGGCGCCGAGGAGGGTGATACCGACGCGGACGTAGCTTACTGCGCGGAAAAGATATCCGGTCTGCGGGTATTTGAGGATGCAGAGGACAAGATGAACCTCTCCCTACAGGATGTGGGCGGCAGCGTGCTGCTGGTTTCCCAGTTTACGCTGCTGGGAGACGCTCGCCATGGCAGGCGACCCAGCTTCATCCGTGCTGCGCGGCCCGAGCAGGCGGAGCCGCTCTTTGAGCAGCTTTGCCGCCGCATCGCCGATAAGGGCGTCCATGTGGAAACCGGACGCTTCCGCACCCACATGGAGGTATCGCTGGTCAACGATGGGCCGGTGACCATCCTGCTGGATAGCAAGAAGGGATTCTGATTCCATGAAATACAGCATCAAAACCATAGAGTGCGGCGCATATCAGGAAAACGCCTATCTGCTCTGCCCCGAGGGCGGCAGGGATGCGCTGCTCATTGACCCCGGCGACGATCTGCACCTGCTGGAGCGCGCCCTTGGCGACGCCGGGCGCACGCTGCGGGCGATACTGCTCACCCACGGGCATTTCGACCATATCCTCGCGGCGCAGCCCCTTTCCCGCATCACCGGCGCGCCGGTATACGTGCATGAGGCGGATATGGACATGCTCTGCAATGAGGCAAAGAACGCCTACAGCGCCGCCTGCTCCAGCCTGCCGAGCCCGGTGGATCTGCTTGCCGACCCGCTGGAGGAGAGCATGGATGTGGCCGGCATTCATTTTGAGGTGATCCACACGCCCGGCCATACCCGCGGCTCCGTCTGCTTCTATGACAGGGAAAACGCCCTGCTCTTCAGCGGCGATACCCTGTTCTGCGCGGGCTTTGGGCGGATGGATCTCTTCGGCGGCAGTCCCTCGGATATGCGGCAGTCCCTGCGCAGGCTATTTGCCCTGCCGGGTGAAACCGTGGTTTACTGCGGTCATGGCGGCAGCACGACCATCGCCGCCGAGCGGGGGAGGTACCGCCTATGATATCTATACATACCGCCTCGCCGGAGTTCATCTGCGATATTGGCGATATGCTGCGGCTGTTCCTCGGCGACGTGCAAATCATATCCGTGGATGGCGAGGCGGACTACGAGCATAGCTCGCTTGAGCATGATGGTTTGCTTGCCGACCGCTGGAGCCACGGTGCGGAGGAATACAGCATCGAAGCGCCTGCGCCCACGGGCAGCGCTATCGAAGTAAAGCGGCTGCGCAAGCGTCAGGTAAAGATGGCGCTCTATGGCCTGCTCAAGCGGCTCACCGGCATGCAGCCCCCTTGGGGCGCGCTCACGGGCATCCGACCCACGCGGCTCCTATATGAGGAAATCGAGGCTGGCTGCGACCTGCCTGCCGCCCGGGAAAACGTGATGCGCAAATACGATGTATCCGCCGATCGCGCCGGGCTGCTGTGCGAGATCGCCGAAATGCAGCGGGGGCAGCGAACGCCGGAGGAGGGAAGCTTTGACCTCTACATCGGCATACCCTTTTGCAGAACCCGGTGCAGCTACTGCTCCTTTTCCTCCGGCGAGATCGGCAGGAACCAGAAGCTGGTGCTGCCCTACACGCAGGCGCTGCTGCGGGAGATAGAGCTATGCGCAGCACTGATGCGCGAGGCAGGGCTGCATGTTCGCGCCGCCTATGTGGGCGGAGGCACGCCCACGGCCATACCCTGCGGCGAGCTGGAGAAGATACTTGCCACCGCGAAGGAAGCCTTCCCCGGCGCTGTGGAATGGACGGTGGAGGCTGGTCGCCCGGACACCATCGATCTGGAAAAGCTCACCATGCTGCGGCGCATGGAGGTCAGCCGCATATCCATCAACCCCCAGACCTTCAACGACGAAACCCTTGCCCGCATCGGTCGCGCCCACAGCGGCGAGGATATCCTGCAAGCCTACCGCATGGCGCGGGAGCTTGGCTTTGACGATATCAACATGGATCTCATCGCGGCGCTGCCCGGCGAGACTCCGGAGATATTTGCCGACAGCCTTTCCAAGGTGATGGCGCTGGAGCCGGAGAGCGTGACGGTGCATTCCCTCGCCATCAAGCGCTCCAGCAGGCTTCACGAGCAGCTGCACGTGTCCGGCGCGGGTCACACGCAGGTTTCCGCCGCCGGCGCGCAGGAGATGATCTCCCGCGCACGCAGGCTGCTGACCGAGGCTGGCTGGCGACCCTATTACCTCTACCGCCAGAAATATATGGCTGGCAACCTTGAAAATGTTGGTTATGCCAAGCCGGGCAGGGCATGCCTGTACAACATCGGCAACATGGAGGAAACTGCCAGCGTGCTTGCGCTGGGCGCGGGAGCCATCAGCAAATGGCTCTTTGAGCGCGACCTGCGCATCGAGCGCGCCGCCAACGTGAAGAACATAGAGGAATACTGCCGCCGCGTGGATGAAATGGCGCTGCGCAAGCGGGCGCTGATCCTGCCGGAGGATAAGACGTGAATACAAGCATGATATCTGGCATGAAAAAACTGCTGTGCATCACCCTGCTTCTGGCATGCCTGCTGCTGGGCGGCTGCGCAGCCAAGGATCCCTTTGAGGGCATACCCAACCCTGTGGCAACCATCACCCTAGCGGACGGGCAGAGTATGCGCTTCGAGCTATTTTTGCAGGACGCGCCCAACACCGTGGCAAACTTCGTTTCTCTGGCGCAGGAGGGCTATTACGATGGGCTGAGCTTCTTCCGGCTGGTTCCCGGCGTGCTTGCCCAAACCGGCGATAAGAAGAACAGCGGCACCGGCAACGCCGGCTACTTCATTCAGGGTGAGTTTGCCGCCAACGACATAAAAAACGATGTTAAACACATCCGCGGAACCCTGTCCATGTGCCGTCAGGAGGACAATATGGACAGCGCCTCCAGCCAGTTCTTCATCGTCGCCAACAGCTATCCTGAGTATGATGGACAGTACGCCGCTTTCGGTCGCGCCATGGATGAGGAAAGCCTGCGCGTGGTGGATGCGCTCACATCCCTGCCGGTGGATTCCTCCTTCTCCCCCATCGGCACGCAGCCGAAAATACGCTCCATCCGCATAGAAACCTACGGCTACAAATATACCCCCTCAAAGATAGAGCTTCCCAAGGAAACGCAGGCGCCTGCCTAGGCGCTTCGATAAGCCTCGTCAGGCTCTATCAGGAACCAAACCAGCTTCATATAACCAAGCATAACATGCAGGAGGATAAACAACATGGCAAACCCCATCGTCAAGATCGAAATGGAAAACGGCGGCGTCATCACTGCGGAGCTTTACCCCGAAAAGGCTCCCAACACCGTGGCAAACTTCGTTTCCCTCGTTGCTTCCGGCTTCTACAATGGTCTGATCTTCCACCGGGTCATTCCCGGCTTCATGATTCAGGGCGGCGACCCGCAGGGCACGGGCATGGGCGGCCCCGGCTACTCCATCAAGGGTGAGTTTGCCCGCAATGGCTTCCGTGAGAACAACCTGTGCCACACCCGCGGCGTGCTGTCCATGGCAAGATCCATGATGCCTAACTCCGCTGGCAGCCAGTTCTTCATCATGCACCAGGATGCGCCCCACTTGGACGGCGAATATGCCGCCTTCGGCAAGGTAACAGAGGGCATGGATGTGGTTGACCGCATCGCCGCCACCCCCACCGGCAGGCAGGATCGCCCCGTGCAGGAGCAGAAGATCAAGTGCGCCAGCGTGGATACCTTCGGCGAGAGCTACGAGGTCGTCAAGTACGGCGTGCGCTGATTCACGCAAACCAACATCCCCATTATCAAGGGCTGTAAACCAAGCTGTATATCAGAAAAAAGAGGTGCTTCAACCATGAAGAAGGAATACTACAGCATGACCATCGCAGGCTGCGAACGCAGGCTGCCCATCTGCCCCCTGAACGATAAGCTCCAGATCGGCGCCTTCGTCATCTTTGGCGATCCTGAGCTGACCACCGCCTGCGCCAAGGAGCTGCTCTCCCGCGCACCGGAACACGACGTAATGATCACCGCGGAATCCAAGGGCATTCCTCTCATCTGCGAAATGGCTCGTCTCGCAGGCAACCAGCGCTATGTGCTGGCTCGCAAGGGAGCCAAGCTTTACATGCGCGACCTGCGCAAGGTGGAGGTGCGCTCCATCACCACCGACCATGTGCAGACCCTGTTCCTCGATGGCGGCGACGCCGAGTACATGCGCGGCAAGCGCGTGCTGATCGTGGACGATGTGATCTCCACCGGCGAATCCCTGCACGCGCTTGAGGAGCTGGTGCTCCAGTCCGGCGGCGAGATCGTGGGCCGCATGGCGATCCTTGCCGAGGGTGACGCCACCCGTCGGGACGACCTGATCTACCTTGAGGAGCTGCCCCTCTTCGATGCAAATGGCGACCCCATCGCTGAATGAGCCAGCCAAGCGCATGGGCAACTACCCGTGCAGACGAGCAAAGCCACCCGTAAAAGACAGCCAAAGCCACCCATAAAGGGTGGCTTTGTATTTTACCGGACAGGCTGAATTAACTATCCTAGGTGCTTCTTCAGGCTTGCCCTTACTGCGCCGGGGCCGGCAAGCTGCTCGCGGAAGATTGCTTCGATCTTCTCGCCCAAGCCAGCGGCATACAGATTCACGCCCCAGATAATATCATTTTCGAGTATCGGGCGCAGCTGACCGGCATAGCTCTCCGGCGCACCCACTTGGATGGCTGCGAGCTGGCTGGTAAGCTCATTTGCCATGGGGTCGGGCGCCAGCGGATAGCTGCCTCCCTTATCATCCACGGCAAGCAGATAGCGCAGCCAGCCCGCGATGGCAACCGGAATGCCAATGAGCCGCTCCGCGCTGCCCTCCCGCTCCACATATGCCTTGATGGTTTCGCCGAAGCGGAATGCCACGCCCTGCGAGATATCGGTGCAGATGCGCTGGCTGGTATCGCCAAGATAGGCATTGGGGAAGCGCTCGTGGATCACCTCATCGATAAACGCCTTGGGCGAGAGTATGCCCGGATCCTCCACCACGGGCAGTCCCTCGGCATAGCCAACCTGATCTGCCAGCCGCGATAGCTGGGGATCGGACATGCCGTCGGCAAAAAGCTCATAGCCCAGCAGCACATCATATGGGCCGAGGGCGGTATGGATGGGATTTAGGCAGGCAGTGACCTTCATGCGCTCTGAGCGGTTCACGGTGATCCGATCCGCCATATAGACCCCCGCCTTCTCCAGCGGCGGACGGCCATTGGGGAAGTTATCCTCCACAACCAGATACTGCGGTCCCTCGGCATTGACGAAGGGAGCGATATAGGTATGCTTTGCGGTAATGACCGGCTGCATGCTCTCCACGCCGTCCTGCTCCAGCGCATCTGCAACCTCGGTGCTGGGGCGCGGCGTGATCTTGTCGATCATCGTCCAAGGGAAGCTGACCTGCGCCTCATCGGATACATAATCCACAAAGCCAGCATCCACAAAGCCCTTCTCCAGCCAGACCTGCGCCGTTTCCAGCACGGATGCACGCAGCTTTTCACCATTGCGCGCCACATTATCCATGCTCACCAGCGCGAGGGGATATCTTCCAGCCAAGTAGCGTGCATAGAGCATGGCAGTAACGATTCCCATCGCGCCGACAACCTGCTCCGGCCCACCATCCATATCTGCGCGGACAAAATCGAAATATTCGCCGCCGCTGTTGCGCAGGGCATAGCCCTTTTCGGTGATGGTAAAGCTCGCCATTTGGAAGCCGGGATGGGTAAACACTGCCTTCATGCGCGACCATGCCGCCGGATCTGCCGACCTTGCCTTGATCGCCTCAGAAAGCCCGCCCAGCACCCGCCGCTGCACGCTGCCATCGGCATGGAGGATCACTGCCAGCGCCAGATTATCATAGGGTGCATAGATTTTATCCACAACCTCGAAATCAAAGGTTTCGATGCAGGTAATGCCGCGCTCCATCGCACCCTCCCGCAGAAGGCGATCTGCAATGCTGCCCACGAAGATGCGAAAGATATTTCCGATGCCGAAATGCGCCCAGCGCGGATCGGCTTGGGTACGCGCAGCCAGCGCCTCGGGATCATAGGGCGGCAGTTCGATGCCCGCCTCCGCCCATGCCCGTGCGTTCCGCAGGTCGGTATAATTCAATTTCATGGGTTAATCCCTCCTGAAAAAAGGAAACAGGCTGCATAATCCAAGCCACGCCTGTTTCCCATGTCTATCAATTAGTATTCAATGACGCCCTTGACCACATTGCAAATATCCTGATGGCAGGTGGCAAAGGCTTGGATGGTATCCTCGAAGCTGAAGCGATGGGAAACGATGGCGTTCACATCGATCCTGCCGTCGGCGATGGCGTTTATGGCGGTGGGGAAGAGATTGCGATAGCGGAAGATGGATTTCACGGTAAGCTCCTTGGTGGACATAATGCTGGTATTGAAGCCATCCACTCGATCCTGACCCAAGCCAACAATGATAACCATGCCCGCAGGCTTTGCAGCGCTCAGGCAGCTGTCCACCGTTGCAGAGAAGCCGGCGCAATCAATACATACGTCCGCTCCACGACCGCCGGTCAGCTCCATCACCCTTGCGGCAAAGTCCTCCTCCTTGGTATTTACGGCGATCGCACCCAGTTCACGCGCCTTTTCAAGCCGCTTGTCCAGCACATCGCCCACAATGATCTGCGTCGCGCCATAAGCCTTGGCTGCCAGCAGCGTTACCAAACCAATGCAGCCGGCGCCCACGATCGCCACGCTCTGCCCCAGCTTCACGCCGCCCATATTGCAGGTGTGCAGACCGATGGCAAGCGGCTCCACCAGAGCGCCCTCTGTCAAGCTCATGTTATCCGGGATCTTGAAGGTGAATGCCGCCGGATGGGAAACATATTCGCTCAGCACGCCATCATAGGGCGGGGTTGCCCAGAAGCGCACATCCCTGCACAGGTTGTAATGCCCCGTGAGGCATTCCTCGCACTTCATGCAGGGAATGCCCGGTTCCATGCATACCCGGTCGCCCTTCTTCAGCGTGCTCACATTTTCGCCAACCTCGGCCACAATGCCAGCAGCCTCGTGACCCAGCACGAAAGGAAACTCCACCCTAAAATCGCCGATGGCGCCGGAACGGTAGTAGTGCAGATCGGAGCCGCAAATGCCCACGGCCTTTACCTGAATCAGCACATCATCCGCACCCAGCCTCGGCATGGGAGCTTCACCTGCCTCGATTTTCTCCACGGCGGTCATGTAAAAGGTCTTGTTGGACATGGCTCTTCTCCTTGCATCAATTTGCTCAGTTCGCTCAGTTCGCCTTGTTCTTATTGGAGATGCAATCCAGACCGACTGCCGCCGCCAGAACCAGACCCTTGATAACCATCTGCGCATATT
>CAYWLE010000086.1:0-7996 GCA_964458825.1 uncultured Oscillospiraceae bacterium
CCATCATGCCGCCCTTGCCGCCGCCGGTCTGCTGGCGCATCAGGAAGAACCAGAGCACGCCGAAGAGCACCAGCGTCACGATCAGCGGCAGCCACTCAGCAAGCCACGATGGCTCGGGAGGCAGCTTTGTGTCGAAGCTGAAGGTGTACTGGGTGGGGCTTACGCTGTGACCCAGTATATTTTCATAGATCAGGTTCACATCTGCATAGAAGCGGCTCTCGCTGGGAATGACAACCTTGAAATCATAGCGGCTGGGGAAGTCCGCCGGATCGATCTGGCTGTTTTCCTTCAGACCATAGAGTATGTTCTCTTGGATCACGATGCGGTCAAAGGTCATATTCCTCTGCTCGTCGGTGAGAGCCTCGCCCTGCGCCGCACGCAGATCAACCTCCACCCACTCCAAAAAATCGGAGTATTTCAGCGTCACAGAAGGCACGGGGCTATCGGAACCTATCATCCAAACCACAGCCATGATGGCAACCAGCAGCAGCAGGTACATTAGCGGCCCTTGCAACAGGCCTTTCTTCTTCTTCAAATCGGGAACCTCTCTTTCCGTTTACCGAAAGCTGAAACACATTGTAAGCCAATACTGTAAACGCAGTATGAACTGCTCTGGAAAGCCTCAGTGCTTTTCATAAACCTCCGGCTTGAGCACGCCCACATAGGGCAGGTTGCGGTACTTTTCCGCATAATCCAGACCATAGCCAACCACGAACACATTCTCGATCTCAAAGCCGCAGTAATCCGCCTTGAGGCTGATGCCCGGCCGCCTGCCGGAGGGCTTATCCAGCAGCGTTGCCAGAGAGATGCTGGCTGCGCCGCGGCTGGAGAGCAGGCGGATCAGGCTGCTGAGGGTGAAGCCGCTATCCACGATATCCTCCACGATCACCACATGGCGACCCCGGATATCCTCGCTCAGATCCTTCTTGATCTTCAGCTCGCCGGAGGACTCCGTGGCGTTGCCATAGCTGGACGCCGCCATGAAATCGATGGTCAGCGGAATCTCCATCGCACGCAGAAGGTCGGCAAAAAACATCACCGATCCCTTGAGTATGCAAACCATCAGCGGATCCTTGCCCGCATAGTCCTTTGCCAGCTGGCTGCCCATTTCCTTTACGCGCTGCCGGATCTCTTCCTCGCTAATCAGTATCCTATCGATATCGTTTCTCATCATCGTACCTCCGCATCTTCCTCGTAAGCGCTGTATAGCCTTATGCGCATCCTGTGCGCCGTATCCTTTTTCACTGCGGCGTCCTCGGCAATGCCTACGCCGCCCACCCAAATTACATCCTTGCCCTTGGCAATGATCGGCAGATAGTCCCGCAGGGGTCTGTCCACCCTCTTATCCGTCAGATAGTCCGACAGCAGCCTGCCTCCCCCGCTGCCCAGCGGGCGGATCCTGTCGCCTTCCCTGCGCGTGCGCAACACCGCGCCAGCCAGCGCGTCGCCATCCAGAACCTCCGTCATGGGATCGCCGGGACAGATGGCAAAGCTGCCCTCCTCGATCTCCAAGCGGCAAATTCCGGCAAGCACGCTCTCACCCGGCAGCCTTAGCGGAAGCTGTACGTCTGTTTTTTTTCCATCTTGGAGAAAATACAGCGCGCCGGGACACTTTTCCGCCGTGAGCCTGCCGCTCACGCTCAGCCTGCCACGCTTTTCATGGCTCAGCGCAATGAGCGCGTCCAGCCGCTCCGCATCCAGAGCCTCGCCGCACAGGCACCGCATGGCCCTGCGGAGTATGGCTTCCTCCGCCGCTTCATCCAGCAAAATACGCGCGCCATAGGGGCCGCGCTGCACCCGCCGCTGCATAAAAGCATCGGTCATGCGGGCAAGGCAGTCGCTCTCGATCTTTGCCAGCCGGGCATAGCGGGCGAGCGCCGCCGCACACCCTGGATAGCTTTGCTCGATTGCAGGCAGAGCATGCAGCCGCAGCGCATTTCGGGGATTATCGGAAACGGCGTTTGTGGAATCCTCCCGCCATGGGGTTCCCCTAGCCTCGAGGTACTGCCGGAGCCTCGCCTTGGGAACCTCCAGCAGCGGTCGGAACAGTGCGCCGCTGAAGCGATGCATGCCGGTCACGCCCTGCGGGCCGGTTCCCCGCAGCAGGTGCATCAGCACCGTTTCCGCCTGATCGTCCTGATGGTGTGCCAGCGCGATGAAATCTGCATTGCAGGCTGCCTTGGCTGCATATAGATAGCTGTAACGCGCCTCCCGGGCGGCGCTCTCCAGACCCAAGCCACGCTCGGCAGCCAGCACAGGCACGTCCACACGCGCCTCCAACAGTTCCACGCCAAGCTCCCGGCACAGCGCCCGGCAGTAGGCTGCGTCGCCGTCGGCCTCCTGACCGCGTATGCCGTGGTTCAGGTGCGCCGCACAGAGGGAAATGCCGTATTCCCCGCGAAGCTGCGCCAGCAGGCACACAAGCGCCACCGAATCCGCGCCGCCGGAGAGCGCTATGAGCAGGCGCTTGCCGCGCACATCCTCCAGCCGCATCCGCTTACAAATCTCTTCCGCAAGTGAAGCCATGACACACTCCTCCACCATATTGCATTATTATAGACGGTTTTCCGCGCAGGTGCAACCGCTTTTCCGCGAAAATTGGATTATTTGCCTCGGAAACCGGTTAAAATCCTGCTACGCGAACCAAAAAATGGCTCCGTGCTCCGCTTCCGCAGGCTTTTTCGACCGAGCCTGCCGCCTATTCCCAGCATAGCGGGCGATTGGCAGTTTGCCCGGCGCTTCCGGCGGCAAAAATGAAAACTGCGTTTGCGGCGGCGACGCAATTTGGATGGGGGATGATGCATTTATGAAGGAGCTTCGTTTTGAACCGCTCCGCCTGCTTCGGCTGCGCGTCTGTGCATTGGCGGCTGCCTTGGCGCTCGCCCTTGTGCCGGGCATGCCGGAGTGCCGCGCCCTGCCGGAGGCACAGCCAGCCTCTGCTGCGGCTACGGAGAATAGGATACTCATACCCGGCGGCAAATCGCTGGGCATCGCCATTGAAACGGAGGGCATGGTTCTCATTGGAACCTCCGACCTCGGCTCGGCTGCCAGTCCTGCGCGCCTTGCCGGGCTGAAGGGCGGCGACATAATCACACAGGTGAATGGCGAGCGTGTGCGCAGCGCACAGGAGCTTGCCGCACTTTTGAAGGCAGGCGAAGCAGCCAGCCTCACCGTGCTGCGGGATGATCGCGAAAAGACCGTCAGCCTCACGCCCATAGCCGATCCCCGGGATGGCGCGGCACGCATCGGCGCATGGGTACGCAGCAGCACCGCGGGCGTGGGCACGCTGAGCTTTATCGACCCTGAAACCGGCGTCTTCGGCGCGCTGGGTCACGCCATATCCGATGTGGATACCGGCATACTGCTGCCCATAGAGGATGGCGGTATCTATGAGAGCCGCATCCTGCGGGTGCATCGCGGCGAAAGGGGCGTGCCCGGCGAGCTGGTGGGCGACTTCCTCACCGATGAAAAGCAGCTCGGTCAGATCAGCAAAAACAGCGCGACCGGCGTCTATGGCATCTACACCGCCGCCGATACCAGCGGCCTGCTCTACCCGGACGGTCTGCCCGTGGCTGGTTCGGATGAGGTTCACGTGGGTGCGGCACAGATTCTGACCACCGTGGATGAGGCGATCCGCGCCTACGATGTGGAGCTTGAGCAGGTGGAGCCAAACGGCAGCGACCTGCGCGCCATCGTGCTGCACGTGACCGACCCGGTGCTCATCGAAAAGACCGGCGGCATCGTGCAGGGCATGAGCGGCAGCCCCATCATTCAGGATGGGAAGATCGTGGGTGCTGTGACCCATGTTCTTGTCAACGATCCCACCCGCGGCTATGGCATCCTCATTGAAACCATGCTGGATGCGGCGGGGTAAAAGCCAAGCCAGAGGAGCAATACCTCTGGCTTTTTCAATAAAATATGCTATAATGAGTTCATCCCATGCATCAGCACTGCCTTCCATTTGATCGAGGTGATTTTCTTGGAATCCATCATTGAATACCTCAAGCAGAAATATGCGCCGCTGACCATCATCGTCTATGGTTCCTATGCAAGCGGCACAAACGACGCCAGCAGCGATTTTGACGCGCTGCTGATCTCAGCAAACCACGAGCAATGCCGCGATACCTCCATTGTGGATGGCGTGCCGCTGGATGTGTTTGTCTATCCCGCCGCCTATTTTCTGTCGGGCTACGATCCGGACGATTTCATCCGCGTCTTCGATGGGAAAATCATTATGGACAGCATGGAGCTGGGGCATAGGCTCCAGAGCCGCGTGCTGGAGCGTCTGAAGAGCCGCCCGCACAAGCCAAAGGCAGAGGTTCTGGCCGACGTTGACTGGTGCGCGAGGATGCTGGAGCGTGCCGGTCGGGGCGATGCCGAGGGCATGTACCGCTGGCATTGGCTGCTGACAGACAGCCTTGAGATCTACTGCGATATCATGCAGCATCCATTTCTAGGACCAAAAAAGGCGCTGGCATGGCTAAAGGAGCAGCAGCCCGAGGCTTTCTCCCTCTATGAACGGGCGCTGCTGGAGATCAGCCCGGATAGCCTGAAGGGCTGGATCGACTGCATACAGGCTGCAAGCAGCAAGCTAAAGAATGGGAACGCGGGCAATTCTTAGCGTCGGGAGGCTGGCATGGCGAAATACTCTATGCGCGAGCTGCAAGCAGAGGATATGCAGCAGATCGCGGCAATCTACAATTCCAACCAGACGTTTCTAAAGAACCACCACGGCACAGGCTCCATCGGCTTGGATTTCATCCGGCAGGGAGGCGTATCTCTCCCTTCTGATGCTGGCACAGAATCGGCAGCGGCAGGGGCTTGGTCGACGCATTTATCAGCTCTATGAATCAGACATATCTGCAACCCGCTTGCCTTCTGGCAGCGCCTCGGCTTTTCCGCCTGCGAGGAGATCACGTTGAAGTGGGGCGGCAAGCAGAGCTGGGCAGCCCTCATACGAAAGAGAATCAAAGGAAACAACAAAACCCGAGAGGTACGCACATGAAATATAATCAGCAGATCACCCTCAAGAACGGAAAGACCGCCCTGCTGCGCAACGGTACGGCGGCGGACGGATGCGCGGCTTTAGAGGTATTCAACCAGACCCACGCTGAAACCGACTATCTGCTCTCCTACCCCGATGAAAATAGTCTGGATGCGGCGCAGGAAGCCGACTTTCTGGAAGAAAAGAGCCAGAGCGCCAATGAAATCGAGATCATCGCCATCGTGGATGGCAGGGTGGCTGGCACCGCCGGCATAGAGGCGGTCGGTTCGAAATATAAGCTTTGCCATCGCGCTGAATTTGGTATCAGCGTGCTGAAGGAATATTGGGGGCTTGGCATCGGCAGAGCGCTGACCCGCGCCTGCATCGCCTGTGCGAGGGAGGCCGGCTACAGCCAGATCGAGCTCAATGTGGTGGCGGATAATGCCTCCGCCATTGCCCTCTATGCCAGTGAGGGTTTCGTGGAATACGGACGCAATCCCCGCGGCTTCCGCTCCCGCCTGAGCGGCTATCAGGAGCTCGTATTCATGCGGCTGGAACTGTAAACCTACCCTTCCTGCAAGCCTCACGCAACCAATGGTAGGTTGCTTATGTCCCATTTGCAACCAATGGTTTATTGCAATTATCCTTCGACCTGTGCTAAAGTCTATCTGGCTGCTTTCAAGCAGGAAGGGGCAGGGAATATGCAGCGAAGCATTGCAGCCTGTGCCTTGAAGTGATATAATAGAAATGCCATTGTCCAGCAATGGTATTGAGGAAATGGAGAATACTATGCAGACAGTGGAACTGGTCGCTTGGATCCTGCGTGCGCTGATGCTTCTGGTTGGCGCCGCCTACTTCTATCAACTGGTCTATCTTGTGGTTCCCTTTGTGAAAAAAGCGCGTCCCCACGGCGAGGAAAAGCGCCTGCGCTATGCGGTGCTGATCGCCGCGCGCAACGAGGCAAGCGTGCTGCCCTATCTGCTCGACAGCATACGCCAGCAGGACTACCCTGCCGAGCTGGTGCAGGTTTATGTATGCGCGGACAACTGCACCGACCAGACCGCAGCCGTCGCCGCCAAGCACGGCGCAGTGGTCTTTGAACGCAGCAGCCAAACGCAGATCGGCAAGGGCTATGCGCTGCGCTACCTTCTGGAGCACATCAACCCTGAAAGCTACGATGCCTGCCTGGTCTTTGATGCGGATAACCTGCTCTGTCGGGACTACATAAGCTGCATCAACCGCAGCTTTTCCGATGGCTATGAGGCTGTCTGCGGCTATCGCAACTCCAAAAACTTCGTGGCAAACTGGATCTCCTATGGCTATGCCCTCTGGTACATCCACGATAGCGTGCATCTAAACCGCTCCCGCATGCTGCTGGGCGTGAGCTGCGCGGTAAACGGCACGGGCTTTGGCTTTACCCGTGCGCTTGTGCAGCGCTGCGGCGGCTGGAGCTTCTTTACCCTCACCGAGGATATCGAATTTGACAATTGGTGCGCCGTGAACGGTGTGAAGATCGGCTACTGCGGCAATGCGATGGTTTACGACGAGCAGCCAACGGACTTTGTCGCCTCATGGCGGCAGCGCACCCGCTGGATGCAGGGCAGCATTCAGCTCACCATCCTCTATGGCTGGCAGCTGCTCAAAAACGCCCTCGCCCGCCCCGGCCTGCGCTACACCTGCTATGAAACGCTGACCCTCACCATCCTCGGCTACGGCGTGTCCGTGCTGCTCTCGCTGGCAAATGCCGCCTTCACCTTCCTCACCGTCGGCATGCAGGCAGGGCTTTGGATGCTGGCTGGCGCGGCAGCCTCCGGCTACCTCGGCATGCTCGCCATCGGCGCGCTGACCCTCGCCGGGGAATGGTCGCGCATCCACGGCGATGCACGCAAAAAGCTCGGCTACCTCTTCACCTTCCCCCTCTTTATGATGACCTACATCCCCATCGCCGTCTGCGCACCCTTCCAGCGCTTCCAGTGGAAGGAAACGATGCATGATGTGGGCATGTCGCTGGAAAACATCGAAAAGGACGCGGGCTGAGCCCCCCTGCCTTACAAACCATAAAAAAACCTCCCGCCGCAGCCTTTGGCTGAAACGGGAGGTTCATTTTATGTCCGAATTGATCCTTGAATGGATCAGATGGGCATAGCGTTGTTCTTCTCATCGCGCACGGAATTGTCCAGCTGGAGCTGGGCGGCCTGACGGGCGATGAAGAACTTCTCTGCAACCTGCGGGAACAGTGCGTAGGAGAGCACATCCTCCTCTTGGGTGTAATACTGACCGATCTCCTTGCGGAACTCGTCCAGATGCTTCACACCGTAGGAAGGATCGTCCACCGGGCGGCAGGTGATCACCTTGCGGTTGCCGATGACCTTCTTGCGCACGGCCTCGTCCACGGGTGCGGGCAGGGTGCCGTATTCGCCGGCCATCAGACCCTGGCTCTCCTTGGGGTTCATCTTGTAGCGCTCGCCGGTGATGACGTTCATCACGGCCTGGGTGCCCACGATCTGAGAGGTGGGCGTGACCAGCGGCGGATAGCCGAAGTCCTTGCGCACCCGCGGAACCTCCGCCAGCACTTCGTAAAGCTTATCGGACTTGCCGGCCTGCTTGAGCTGGTTGATGAGGTTGGAGAGCATGCCGCCGGGAACCTGATACTTCAGGGTGTTTACGTCCACCTTGAGCACCTTAGGATCGAGGATGCCCTGCTCGGTGAGCTTCTGGGCAACGCCGCGGAAATGCTCGGTGGCCTGGGTGAGCAGGTTGAGATCGATGCCGGTGTCATACTCGGTGCCCTGCAGGGTGGCGACGAGGGACTCGGTAGCGGGCTGAGAGGTGCCGTTGCCCAGCGGAGACAGGGCGCAGTCCACGATGTCGCAGCCGGCCTCGATGGCCTTGAGGTTGACCATGTCGCCGGTGCCGGTGGTGTTGTGGGTGTGCAGATGCACGAGGGTTTCGGGACGCAGCGCCTGCTTGAGCTTCTTCACCAGAGAATAGGCGTTGTAGGGCAGCAGCAGG
>CAYWLE010000087.1:0-4884 GCA_964458825.1 uncultured Oscillospiraceae bacterium
GGCGCATCCAGACGTGTTCAACCTCCTGCTCCAGATCCTCGAGGACGGCCGCCTCACCGATGGTCAGGGTCGAGTGGTGGATTTCAAAAATACCGTCATCGTCATGACCAGCAATGCCGGAGCCCATGCCCTGCGCAAGCAGCGCTCCCTCGGCTTCGGCGGTCAGGAAAACCCCGATAAGGCATATGAGGATATGCGGGAGAGCATCATGGACGAGGTTCGCCGCATCTTCCGACCCGAGTTCCTCAACCGCGTGGATGAAACCATCGTCTTCCATGCCCTCACCGAGGCGGAGATCGATCAAATCGCCCGCCTGCTGCTTCGGCAGGTTTGCGATCGGCTTCAGGAGCGCGGCGTTCGGCTGGAGCTGGATGATGAAGCGCTCAAGCTCATCTCCAAGGCTGGCTATGATCTCAAGTATGGCGCCCGCCCCCTCCGCCGCGCCATCCAGCGCCTTGTGGAGGACGCCCTCAGCGAGGAGATACTGCTGGGCGATGTGCATCTGGGCGACCATGTGCTTGCCAGCGTGCAGGATGATAAGCTCCGCTTCACCGCCGTGCCGGAAACCACCGCGGAGCCAGAGCAACCGCTGCTGGCTGAAAGCGCGCCGGTATAAACAAATAAGCAAGCCTTCGAACCTTCGCTGGTTCGAAGGCTGAGATCGCTGATAAAGCCCGCAAACACAAAAAAACCAACCATCAAAGAAGATAGGTTGGTTTTTTTGCTTCCTTGTCTTGCGGACTTTCTCATTACTCTGCTTTTTTATCCAAACTGCATCCTCCTTACCCAAATAGCCTTCTCCAAAGCCCCGCCGGACTGTATTCCACGCTTCCGCTCTCCATGCCGGTCAGCAGCGTGCCGTTTTCATAGAGCAGCCTGTGTCGGGGCAGTATGGAGTAGCTGTGGCGCTCGCCAGCATCCGCCTCACTGTCCTGCCAGATAATCACCTCGCCCGCCGGAGCCGCCAGCACCGCCGCGATCTGCATCTCACCCTCGCTCCGCCGCAGCACAAGATATTCCGCCGCATCGCTCCTCGACGTAAACGCCAGCACCGGCGCTTCCCCGGGCAGCAGGCTCAGGTCGTCCACAGCCTCCGGAGCGTTCCAGAGGGTGGAAACCTCCGTCGGCAGGCTGTCCTCCCGAAAGTATTCCAGCATGCTGTATTCCGCAGGGGTGTTTTCTGCGGCAAGGCATATCCGCTGCTGCTCCTCCAGCGCCAAGCGATCTATCCAGAGGGCAACCAAGCCCTCTGGAGACTCAAACTCCGCTCCGCTCAGCCTGTCGGCATGTGCCTTCAGCAGGTCGGCGCACATGCGGGCGGGATAGGAGCTTCCGCCGGCATAGTCCGGCATGGCATGCTCGCTCCCCGGCTCGTCAAAGCCCATCCATACCGTTATAGCCAGCTCCGGCGTGTAGGCAGATGTCCATATGTCCCGGTTGCCGCCGCCGCTCTCGCCCACGGTGCCGGTCTTGCCAGCCACGGGCAAGCCAGCCCCGGCAAGCGCCCGCGCACTGCCGCTGCTTGCCGCCGTCCGCAGCATGTCGGTCACAAGAAAGGCTGTTTCCGCGCTCGCCGCTCGCTCCGTCGGCTTCGCCGCTTCATATATCAGCCGCCCCGTGGAGCTGGTGATCCGGGTCACGGCGTGCGGCTCCACCCGCATGCCGCCGTTTGCCAGCGCACAGTAAGCGGCGCAGAGCCGGGCGGGGGATATGCCGTCCGTCATGGAGCCCAAGGCAAGCGATAGGTTCACGTCCTGCGCCGAAAGCGGCACGCCAAAGCCAGCCAAGCTTCTGCGCAGGGCAGGCACGCCGATCAGCTCCGCAATGTCCACCGTCGCCACGTTCAGCGATCTCGATAGCGCCTCCCGCAGCGTAACCAAGCCATAATAGCTGCCGCCCGCATTGCCGGGCAGGTATTTTCCGGAAAACTCCCGCTGCACGTCCTGCGCAAAGGAGCTTGGCAGGAAGCCATAATCCTCTATCGCCGCCGCATAGGTGGATATCGGCTTGATAGCGGAGCCGGGCTGCCGCTGCATCTGCACCGCACGGTTCAGCCCCCGCTGCACCGCATATTCCCTGCCGCCAACCACCGCCCGAATGCCGCCGCTAGCCGTGTCCAGAGCGATCAACGCCGCCTGTACCGGCGCGCCATCCTCCGCCGGATCGGGAAAGCTGCCGCCGTTTTCAAATAGCGCCTCCGCCTCCGCCTGCAAGGCTGTATCCAAGGCGGTGTAGATGTGGTAGCCGCCGGAGAGTATCTGCTCCGTATCGAGGGATAGTATCCGCTCTGCTTCGCTCAATATAAGGTCGGCATACCAGCCAGCCGAGCCATCCTCCTCCGGCTGTGCCAGATGCAGCCCCTCCTCCCGTGCCTCCGCATGCGTCTCGGCGGAGATCACGCCGTCCTCCAGCATGGTATCCAGTATCAGGTTCCGCCGTTTCAGCGCGTTCTCCGGCTTCAGCCGCGGCGCATAATTCGATGGCGACTTGATGATCCCTGCCAGCAAGGCTCCCTCCGCAAGGCTCAGCTCCCCGGCATCCTTGCCAAAGTAAGCCTTGGCAGCCGAGCCTATGCCGTAAGCGCCGTCGCCAAAGTATATGGTGTTCAGGTAAGCCTCCAGTATCTCATCCTTGCTCATCCGCCGCTCCAGCCTGCGGGCAAGCACCATCTCCTGTGCCTTTCGGGCAAGGGTCTTTTCGCTGCTCAGGTGGGTCAGCTTGATCAGCTGCTGGGTGATGGTGGAGGCTCCCTGCGCAAGGCTCCGGCTCTTGATGTCCTGCCATAGCGCACCGAATATGCGCTTCACATCCACGCCGCCGTGGCTGTAAAACCGCCTGTCCTCGGCGGCGATGAAGGCGGCGCGCACATGCTCCGGTATCTCATCCAGCGCCGCATAGCTGCGTGCCTGCCGCCTGCCCAGCGCGCCAAGCTCCCGACCCTCGCCGTCGTATATCGTGGTGCTCTCCGGCAGGCTGCGTATGCGCTCCAGATCCAGCCTCTGCCAGTTCGGCAGGTCGAGCTGCCATATCAGCAGTCCCAGCAGGATCACCCCCAGCGCCGCCGCAGCAATGCCGATCCATCTCCGAACCATCCGCCCGCACCCCTTCCTTCTGCTTCGTATGCCTATTCTTGCCCGAGAAGGCATTTTTTAGTCCCTATCCACGCAGCCAAGGCCAAAACCAGCGCATAAGCCATCCTTCGGCAAAGCAAGTGCTTTTCCGCAGCAGGATGCGACAGCCCACCCGTCGAAAACCCAAGCATGGGAGGTGGTGTGCATGCTGGAATATGAAAAGCTTCGGCATACGCTTACGGTGCGGCTCACCAGCGAGCTGGATCATAGCGCAGCCACGCAGCTTCGGCAGGAGCTGGATAGGCTGCTGCTGGATGGCAGCGTGCAGCATCTGGTGCTGGATCTGAAAAAGCTCAGGTTCATGGATAGCTCCGGCATCGGCTTTATCATCGGCAGATATAAGCAAATGTCCCGCCGGGGCGGCAGCGTGGCCGTGATAAACGCGGATCAGCGCATGGATCGTATCTTTGAAATGGCGGGGCTGTATCATCTGGTGGAGCGCCGGGCATGACAGGTCAAGAGCAGGGAAGGGAAGTGGAAAAAAACGTGCGATTCGAAAAGCAACCAACCAAGCAGCCCTTGCAGGCTGAGCCGTGGCGCGAGGGCAGGAACCATATCCGGCTGGATTTTCCGGCGCTTGCCAGAAACGAAGCCCTTGCCCGCATGGTGATCAGCGCCTTCATGCTGCCCATGAATCCGAGCATGGAGGAGCTGGCGGATGTGAAGACGGCCGTCTCCGAGGCAGTTACCAACGCCATCGTGCATGGCTATGGCGGCAGCGGCGGTCTTGTTCGCCTGCGGGCAAGCCTGCGAGAGGATGGCAGGCTGGTGATCGATATCTGCGACCGCGGCTGCGGCATCGCCGATATAGCCCGGGCAAGGGAGCCCTTCTTTACCACCGCCGAGGATGACGAGCGCAGCGGCATGGGCTTTACCGTGATGGAAAGCTTTATGGACGGCGTGGAGGTGCAGTCGGCGCCCGACCATGGCACCACGGTGCGGCTGATAAAGCAGCTGAGCATGCGCGAAGACGCCTTTGCGCAGCGTGCCTGAGCGCCGAGCTTCACCAAAGAAGCCGCGAGGCTACCCTCGATAAGCTCCTTCGAGCCAGAAGCGGCGATGCCGCCGCCCGAGCTGCGCTCACCGAGGAAAACCTGCCGTTGGTGCATTATGTGCTGCGCCGCTTTCGGGATAGAAGCGCCGAATATGAGGATCTGTACCAGTATGGCTGCATGGGTCTGCTCAAGGCGATCGACCGCTTCGATCCCGCCTATGGCGTGCAGTTTTCCACCTATGCCGTGCCAATGATTCTCGGCGAGGTGCGGCGCTTCCTGCGGGATAGCGCGCCGGTGCATGTATCCAGAACCATACGCGACAACGCCCTGCGCATCCAGCGCCAGCGGGAGGAATACCTGCGCCTGAACGGCTGCGAGCCTTGCATGCAGGAGCTTGCCCAAGTCACCGGTCTGGATGAGGAGAGCCTGCTGCTGGCGATCAACGCCCTCGGGCGGGTGCGCTCGCTGGACGAGCCTGTGGGCGATGGCGAGGCGGTGCTGATGGATAGCCTCGGCTCCGACGATATGGATGCCGTGGATAGCCGCCTGACCCTAGCCAAGCTCCTGCGCGACCTGCCGCCCGAGGAGCGGCGCATCATCATCCGCCGCTACTTCCGCCGCCACACCCAGAGCGAGATCGCCCGGGACATGGGGGTGTCGCAGGTGCAGGTATCCCGCATGGAGAGCCGCATCCTCAAGCGCATGCGCCAGAGCGCCGGCGAGGACTGAAGCCGGATACAAAAACCAAAATCCAAGCA
>CAYWLE010000087.1:4984-7990 GCA_964458825.1 uncultured Oscillospiraceae bacterium
TGCGCCAGAGCGCCGGCGAGGACTGAAGCCGGATACAAAAACCAAAATCCAAGCAGGCATGAGTGCATATTATGCATAAATGGACGTAAGTTGCAGCAAAATGGCTCAAAAAGCGCTTAAAAACCAGCCTTTGAAGCCTAAAAAGCAGGTTCAGACTCCAATAGACCAATCACAGGCCAATCACCCCAAGCAGCCAACATGCATATTATGCACAAAAATCAGCACGTTGCCGCATAAAATTACGCAAAATCTTTCATTATGCCGCAAAAATCAAGGGTGGAAAAGTAGTCCTTTGGCGTCTCCGCACGGCGGATCATGCTGAAGCTGCCGTCTGGATGCAGCAGTATTTCGGCGGATTTGAGCTTGCCATTATAGTTGTAGCCCATGGAGTAGCCGTGGGCGCCGGTATCGTGGATCACCACGAGGTCGCCCATATCGATCTTGGGCAGGGGTCGCTGCACGGCGAACTTATCGTTGTTCTCGCAGAGGGAGCCGACCACATCATAGATATGGTCGCAGGGCTGATCCTCCTTGCCGGGAATGCTGATGTGGTGGTAAGCGCCGTAGATGGCGGGACGCATCAGGTCGCAGGCGCAGGCGTCCAGACCGATATACTCCCGGTAGATGTGCTTCTCATGGATGGCGGAGGCAACCAGAATGCCGTGGGGGCCGGTCACATAGCGGCCAAGCTCCGAGCACACATGAACCTCGCCCAGCCCGGCGGGAAGCATGATCTCCTCAAAGCGCCGCCCGACCTCCGCGCCGATCTGAGCGATGTCCGGCGTCTGCTCCTCGGGCCGATAGGCGATGCCCACGCCGCCGGAGAGGTTTACCATGAAGATGTCCGCGCCCAGCTCCCGATGCAGATCGGCAGCCAGAGCAAAGAGCACGGAGGCGTTTTCGGGGTAATAGCTGCCCTCGGTGGCGTTGCTGGCAAGCAGCGCATGCAGACCAAAGCGCTTCACGCCGCGCTGCTGAAGGGTGCGCACAGCCTCGAATATCTGGCTTCTGGTCATGCCATACTTGGCTTCCTCCGGGTGCCCCATGCAGGTCTTGCCCACGGTGAGGTCGCCGCCGGGATTGTAGCGCAGGCACAGCTTCTCCGGCAGACCGCCGTTTTCAGCAAGGAAATCGATGTGGGTGATGTCGTCCAGATTGATTGTGGCGTTCAGCCTGCGGGCATAGAGGTATTCCTCCGCCTTGGTTTCATTTGCAGAGAACATGACATCATCGCCATGCAGACCCACCGCCTGCGCCAGCATAAGCTCCGGTATGGAGGCGCAGTCCACGCCGCAGCCCTCCTCCCGCAGCAGCTTCAAAATAAAGGGGTTGGGGCATGCCTTTACGGCGTAATACTCCTTAAAGCCGCCGTTCCAGCCAAAGGCATGGTTCAGCGCTCTGGCTGTATTGCGGATGCCAGCCTCGTCGTAGAGGTGAAAGGGGGTGGGGTAGACGCGCTGGATCTCCCTGAGCTTTTCCAAATCGGCAAACGCCTTCTTTTGCATAGTCAATAACCACCTGACAGATAGATTTTTGGATAGGTTTTTTAATGCTGGGTTTACACATGGAAGCCTCTAAAAACCAGAATATTTTCAGAAGCCAGAAAATCATATTCTATTTGGGCGGATACGTCAAGCTCATTTACGTTGCATTTTCGTGAGCGTTGCAATATCTGCCCGAAAAGCTGTTCCAAGCCAGCAAAAGCCAACATCCATGCCGCCGAACCAGCCAGCAAAAGCCAATGTCCTTGCCACGCCGCGCATGTATTTTTAACTTTAACATTGGCTGGTTGAAGAAAAAGATTTTTCGTGTTAGAATTAGTCGGTTAGATATCGCCTTAGGAGGATGAACCGTGAGCCTTTCAGATCGCATAGAAAGTCTTTTTCTGAAGATACAGAAGCCGGTAAGGTATATGGGCGGCGAGTATGGCGCCGTAATGAAGGATGCAAGCAAGGTGGATGTGCGCTATGCCTTCCTTTTCCCTGATACCTATGAGGTTGGCATGTCCCACCTTGGCATGCGCATACTCTATCATATTTTGAACAAGCGGGAGGATGTGTGGTGCGAGCGTGTGTTCACGCCGTGGGTGGATATGTCCGCCGAGATGCGTGCTGCAAATGTGCCGCTATTTACGCTGGAGAGCCGCACGCCGGTGAAGGAATTTGATCTGCTGGGCATTACCCTGCAATATGAAATGAGCTTTACCAATATCCTCGAATCGCTGGATCTGGCGGGCATACCGCTGCGCCGGGAGGATAGGGGCGATGGCGATCCCTTTGTGATCTGCGGCGGTCCCTGCGCCTTCAATGCCGAGCCTCTGGCTCCCTTTGTGGATCTGGTTGCCATCGGCGACGGCGAGGAGGAAACGGTGGCAACCATCGACGTTTATAAAAAATGGAAGGCGAGCGGTCTGCCCCGGTCGGAGTTTCTGCGCATGGCTGCGGAGATACCCGGCATATACGTGCCTTCCCTCTACGACATAGCCTACAATGCCGACGGCACGCTTGCATCCATCACCCCCAAGGATGGCTCCGGCGCGCCGGCCATCGTGAAAAAGGCCATGGTGCGCGATCTGAACGCCGCCGACTACCCCGACAGGCTGATTGTGCCCTATGGCGAGATCGTACACAACCGCATCATGCTGGAAATTTTTCGGGGCTGCACCCGCGGCTGCCGCTTCTGTCAGGCCGGCATGATCTATCGCCCGGTGCGCGAGCGGAAGATGGATCGCCTGATGGAGCTTGCCGAGCAGCTGGTTCACAACACCGGCTATGATGAGATATCCCTCATGAGCCTCTCCAGCGGCGATTATTCCTGCCTGCCCCAGCTGGCGCATCAGATGGTGGAGAAATTCTCCCGCAAGCGGGTGAAGATTTCCCTGCCCAGCCAGCGCATAGACGCCATTCTCACCGACACCCTCAAGGAAACCCAGAAGGTGCGCAAGACGGCGCTGACCCTCGCCCCCGAGGCAGGCACCCAGCGCTTGCGCGACGTGATCAACAAGGG
>CAYWLE010000088.1:0-7825 GCA_964458825.1 uncultured Oscillospiraceae bacterium
GGCGTTACCCACACGCCGACCTCATTCTGCACGCCCTGATGGCGCTGGAGCAAGGTTTCCTCGATGATGAGGGCAAGATCCTTCTTCTCCTGCTCGCTCTTTGCCTCGTTGAGGTACATGAATACGGTGACGAAGGGAGCCTGACCATTGGTGGTCATCAGGGTGAGCACCTGATACTGAATGGTCTGCACGCCGCGGCGAACCTCCTCGCGCAGGCGACGCTCCACGATATTATGGATCACGCTATCATCCACGTCGGCATGCGCCTCCTGCATCTCCAGCAGCACATCCCTGCGAATCTTTTCCCGGGAAATCTGCACGAAGGGAGCAAGGTGGGACAGGGAAATGCTCTGCCCTCCATACTGGTTGGAGGCGACCTGCGCGATGATCTGCGTGGCAATATTGCAGGCTGTGGAGAAGGAATGGGGCTTGATAATCATGGTTCCAGAGATGACGGTGCCATTTTGCAGCATGTCCTCCAGGTTCACCAAATCGCAGTTATGCATGTGCTGGGCATAATAATCCATATCATGGAAATGGATGATACCCTCCTCGTGCGCCTTCACGATATGCTCGGGCAACAGCATGCGGCGGGTGATATCCTTGCTGACCTCGCCTGCCATATAGTCCCGCTGCACGGAATTGACGGTGGGGTTTTTATTTGCGTTTTCCTGCTTGGCTTCCTCATTATTGCACTCGATGAGGGTGAGTATCTGGTTATCGGTGGTATTGGCACGGCGAACCAGATTGCGGGTATAGCGGTAGCGAATGTAGTTCTTCGCCACATCGAAGGCGCCGCACTCCATGATCTGGTTTTCCACGATCTCCTGAATTTCCTCCACGGCGGGGGCACGATGCATGCCTAGGCAGCGCTCCTCCACGGTATGGGCAATGTGCAGCACCTGCGGCTGGGTGAGCCTGTCCTGCTCCGCCACGGTGATATTTGCCTTTTCAATGGCTGCGATGATTTTGCTAATATCGAATACGACCTCTGAGCCGTTGCGCTTTATGATCTTCATTTTATCCTGCTCCGCTTATTTATTTGCACCGGAATTGATTCTATCACAGTTGGAATAAAATTGCAAGAGAAAAGCCAGCCAAATCACAAGATATAGTATATTTTAATCTTCAGCAATCGCAAGATATAGCGTGTAATTTAACAGCAAAGCCCTTGACAAGCAAAAAGGGAACGCGGCCGTTGTGGCTCTGCATCCCCTGCTTGCTTTGGTTGGTGCGCTTGCTTGGGCAAGGCGATCAGGCAGCGCTGTCCCTGCCGTAGAACGCCAGCTCGCCCATGCCGTCCGGGATGAATACCTGCGGGTTCTGGCTCCAGCCAAATACGCCGCCCGGCACATAGAAGCCCGACTCACTGCCGGTATAGCTGCCGATCTTCTCACTGATGAGGCTCTTGGTCTTGCTGCGGGCATAGGCAAACGCCTCGTTGATGGTCACATAGCCATCGCCGTCCGCATCGGCAGGCATGCTGGGCAGGCGGCTGTTGCGCTGCTTCATGCCCAGACCATAGCAGAAGGCATAGGTGAGAAACTCCACCGTGGTGCTCTCCGAGCCGCCGATATAATAGCTGGCTGCCTTATCGCCGGTCTGCGCGGTGAGCACGGCGATGTTTCCCGCCGCCTTGAGTGCTTCCCGCTGGTCATCAATGAAGCCGCCGCTGTAGCAGCTATCCAGCACCAGTATCACGTTGCCGCGAATGGTCTTCAAGGCACGCATGAGCTCGCTGGAGGTCACGTAGGTATTGGGGTTGCTCCGATCCAGCTTCGGCGCGATGGAGAAGGCATATTCGCCGTTGATGATGTGCCCATGGGACACGATGTAGATCAGCGATACATCATCCTCCCCCGCCTCGGTGAAGGAGCTGCCCAAAAGGTCGCGCACCTTGGACTTACTTGGGTTGCCGAACGCCGTCTTGATGGTATAGCGCTCGCCGCTCACGCAGGAATACTGCATTGCGAAGCCCATGGTATGCAGGTTGTTGCGGGCAAAGGGCAGGTCGTTCTTGGCGCCGCTGTTGTTGAACTCGCCAATGAGCAGCGCGCGGTACTTCACCTCTGCCGAAACCTTTATCTTGCAGCTGAAGACTCCGCTGAAGGTGCGGAAGGTAATGCTTGCCATGCCGCCAGCCTTGCCGGAGCTTATGGTTCCCGTGACAGGATCATAGGAAATGAGCTTGGGATTGCTCACCTCGCAGCTGAAAAGACCGATCAGATCGGCCGGCTCAATGGTATAGCCAAGCTGGGCTGTGGAATTTTTCTCCATGCTCAGCTCGCTGGCGTCAAGGATCACCTGCGCGGCGCTAACCACCCGCACCCGACAGCTATAGAGCTGGGCGGGAGCATCGGGAACGGCGGGATCCGGCTCGATGCGCATTTGAAGCTCTGTCTCGCCGGTCTGTCCGGCGGTGGCAAGCAAGCCATCAGAGGTTATGGTGAGCAGCTCAGGTCGGCTGCTGGTAACGCTGTAGCCGCGCCCATAGGCGGCGGCATCCACGGCGATGGGCAGGGCTGCGCTGTCGCCGGAAACGATGCTGAAATGCGCGCCGGTGAAGCCCGTCTGCACCAAAGAGGTGTCGGACACAACCTCGATCAGGCAGCTATCGCTGTGACCATTGCCCGTGGTAACGCTGATGCTTGCCGTGCCTGCCGCAAGCGCCCGAACCAAGCCATCGGCGCTAACCGTAGCCACGCGGGGATCGCTGGAGGCAAAGCTCAGGCTGCGGCTAAAGCTTTCGCCATCGGCAATAAACTGCGCCCGTAGGCTGAGCTGCTCGCCCGCCGCAAGGCAGATGCGCTCCGCACCGAGGGACACGCCATCGGGGCCGGGAACGACCTCCACCTCCACAGTGGCGCTCACGCCATTCTGCACGGCGGCAATGATATGCGTCTTGCCCACGCCCACGGCGGTGATCAGACCATCCTCATCCACGGTTGCCACCCGGCGGTTGTTGGACATGTAGCTCACCAGAGCGGTGGTTCCATGGTCAAATACGGGAATCAGCCTGTGGCTCTCGCCCTCGCCCAATACAAGGCTTGCCGCATCGAAGCGCAGGCTGCTGGTCAGGCGATGCACGGTGATCTCAGTAACGGCATAGCTGCCGTTGGCTGCCCGGGCGGTGATATGAGCCGTGCCATCGCCCACAGCCGTGACCACACCCTTGGCGCTGACAACCGCCACATTTGCATTGGAGGAGGTATAGCTCAGCGCGGCGCTGGTATTGGCGCGCAGCGTCGCCTGTTCGGCATAGCCATTGCCATCGGCATAGAGGGTGGCTTGGCTGGGTGTGAGGCTCAGCTCCGGCACATTTTCGGATACGTTGAGTACAAAGGAGGCAAGCAAACCATTATGGGAGCGCACGGCGATGGTCGCCTTGCCCGTGCGCA
The DNA here is from genome assembly GCA_964458825.1 of uncultured Oscillospiraceae bacterium. Classification (GTDB taxonomy): domain Bacteria; phylum Bacillota; class Clostridia; order Christensenellales; family Aristaeellaceae; genus SFTH01. Next base: position 3,399 of record CAYWLE010000088.1, read on the forward strand.
GCGCCTTGACCAAGCCATCGGCATTCACCTTGGCCACCTTGGTATTGCTGCTCTTAAATTCATAGGTGCTGGGACAGACATTGCCATCCTTATCGCTGGCAATGGGCAGGGGCAGGGAAATGACCTCCCCCTTGCGCATGGTAAGCTGGGCAAAGTCATAGCTGAGCCGCACCGGCGCGCCGCTCACGCTCACCATGCATTCAGCGCTGTGGCCATTATATGTGCTCACCCGAACGACCGCCGTGCCAGCCGAAAGCGCCGTCACACGGCCCTGCGCATCCACCCTAACCACGCCGGAATCGCTGCTTTCGAAGGTACAGCTACCCACAGAGCCAGTGCTGAGCACGCGCTCCAGCGTATATTCCATGCCCACAGACAGGCTGAGGGCTGCCGTGCCAAACTGCACATGCTCCGGCGCAGGATAGACCCGCACCGTCGTCGAGGCACGCTTGCCATTTAGGCTCACGGCAGTGATGGTTGCCTTGCCCGTGGAAACGCCCGTAACCACGCCGGTTTCCGCATCCACCACAGCCACGGCGGGCGCGCTGGAGGAATAGCGCAGCGGGCTATAGGCGCCGCTGGGCTTGATATTTACATCCACAGCGCTGCTTTCGCCGCAGCCAAGGCTGATTTCCGTATCTGCAAAGGCAATGGATTTTGGCTTGTCATACACCTGAACCAGACAGCTTGCCTTCACGCCGTTATAGGCGGTAGCAGTCACGGTAGCGCTGCCCTTGCGAACGCCCACGACCTTGCCATCCACAATCTTCACATAGCGGGTATTGCTGCTTGAGAGGGTAATGGCGGAATAGGCGCCTTCATTTACGCTGGCGATGAGGGTGCTGCTGCTCTCCCCTGCCATGAGCGGCAGAGTGGATCTGCTCAGGCGCACGCTCTGGGGGGCATTATAGACCTGTACGCGGCAGCTAGCCTCCACGCCATTATGGGCGCGGACAATAATATCCGCACCGCCCGGCGCGACGGCGGTGAGCATGCCGCTCTGGGCATCCACGCAAACGATGCTCTCATCCGAGGAGGCATAGCTGAAGCTGCACATGGAGCCAGCCGGACAAACGCCTACAACCTGCCGACCCAGCTCGCCCACGCCCATATCGATGCTTGCCTGCTCCACGCTGATCTGCTGCGGCGCAGAAACCACAGTCACGCGGCAGGAGCCGGACTTGCCCTTTGCCGGATCCACATAGATGGTTGCCGTTCCGATGGCAACGCCCGTAACCACGCCGCTTGCATCCACGGTGGCGATGGCTTCGTTGCTGCTGTAATAGGCACAGCTGCTATAGGCGGAGGACGGCGTGAACTTCAGCTTGGTGGCAAGCTTTTCACCCACACCAACCACGATGCTCTTCTGGCTGAATGCGACGGCGCTGGGATTGGCGCATACAGTGACCTTCAATTCCCTCGTGACGCCGTTCTGGCTGCTTGCCCGGATTACGGTGCTGCCCTTCTTAAGCCCCTTAACCACGCCGGTTCTGGCGTCCACGGTGGCGATCTTGGGCTTGGAGCTTGCATATGTAAATATCGCCTCTGCCTCGCCGCTCACATGGAGGCACTCCGCCATGGAGAAGCTTTCCTTCAAGCCAAGGCTGCGGCTATCCTGCAAAAGCACGATATCCTCCTCGAGGGGAGCGGCAAGCACGGTAAATGTACAGCTTGCGCTTGCGCCGCCGGGACAGCTCGCCGTAACGCTGGCGCTGCCTGCCGTGAGGGCATGTACGCAGCCGTCTGCATCCACACGCAGCACAGCCTCGTCGCTGGAGGCAAATGTCACGCTATCCCGCTCGTTTTCCGGGAAGCGGACGGCAAGGCGATGCTCCGTACCGGCATAGAGGGCGACGCTTTCATCCGAAAGGAAGATCTGCGTTGCCTGACCAAGCACGTTTACCACGGCCTGTGCCGGCTTGCTGGGCAGGTTATATGCATAGGCACGGATCACCGCCGTGCCCTTGGCGAGGGCCGTCACCCTGCCCTGCGCATCCACGGTCGCCACGGCAGTATTGCTGCTCTCGTAGCGGACGCTGCCGCCATAGCTGCTGCCGCCAAAGTCGGTTGCAAGGACAAGAGCCTCGCCGATGGCAAGCTCGTTCGTGGCTGGGCTAAGGCTTATGCGCTTGGGCGCTTTTTTGATGGTTATGCTGCATTGGTAGCTGCCGCATTCGGTTACGGCAGTGATCGTGGCTGTGCCGGTCTTCACGCCCGTGACCACGCCGGTCTGGCTATCCACCTTGGCATACTTCGGGCGGCTGGATTCAAAGCGAACCTCATGCGCCGCACCGTCGCTGAATATAAGCTCCAGCCGGAAGCCGCTGTCCCCCACGCCGATCACGGCAGCACTCTGCTTTAGCTGGGCAGTCAGCGGCTCCTGCGGCTTTTGGGGATAGCGCAGCTCAATTTCCAGCAGCGGCAGGGCAGGATCGTCATTATAGAAAAGAACCTTCTCCTCCTTGGCGCAGGCGGCAAGGTAGCCCTCCACCTCGCCGCCGACGGAGGAATCCATCGGGCGGATATCCTCGGCAGCGATCCAACCGCTCTCCAGCGCCGCATTCTGCTTCGAATGGAAGATGACCAGCAGCCGGTCTGGCTGGCTGGAGCTGCGGGCAACGGCATAGACCACACCCTTGCCGATGGAGCCAAGCTCCGCATCGGAATGACGCCTTCCCGCGAAGATGGTCGCCCCATCCGCAAGCACGCATGCAAAGCCCTGCTGGAAGGCGGGGCTATAGGAGGCGTCGCGGGTATGATCCACAACGGGAGCCTCCGGCGTAGGCTCTGTCGTTGGTTCAGCGGTAGGCTCTATGGTAGGCTCTGTCGTTGGCTCAGCGGTAGGCTCTGCCGTTGGTTCAGCGGTAGGCTCTATGGTAGGCTCTGCCGTTGGTTCAGCGGTAGGCTCTGCCGTTGGCTTGGCTGCTTCGGCGGGTGCGGGCTGCTCAGGCAGCTCCGCAGGCTCGATCACCGCTTCCTCCGCATAGACCAGCTGGTTCACATCCAGCGCACAGATGGAGCAGCACAGCGAGAGAGCCATCAGGATAGCCAACAGGCGATTGCATACTTTTTTCATTTGTATTATTAACTCCTCTGAGGAAGATTTCTGATTTGATATTTAGCATTTACCTGAGCCAGAATGCCGCTATTCAGCCGATTCTAGTTTTGTTACAATTATATCACAAGATATTTCAAATGTACAGCACACGAACGTGGCAGAATCATGTCAAATTGTAAAGAATACCATTTTATTCCAGCCAAGCAAGCACAAAAATCCAACCTATCTTCTTCGATTGGTTGGATTTTTGTGTTTGTGGGCTTTGTCAGCGGTCTGAGCAGCCACCCATGCTTGGATGGCTGCTGCAAGGCTTGGATCGATGCTTATTCCGTGCGGGGAGCCTCGCTATCGCAATAGACGCAGCGATAGACCCGGCGCTCGGGGTTCACCAGACGGAACTCGTTTTCCAGCTCCTGCTCGGTGGAGGTGATGCAGCGGGGGTTTTTGCACTTGATCAATCCGCGCACGCGCTCCGGCAGTTGAAGATGCTCGCGCTTGTAGAGCTCGCCATTGCGGATGATGTTTACAGTGATGCCCGGATCGATATAGCCGAGGATATCAAAGTCCAAATCGATCACCTGATTGATCTTGATGATGTCCTTGCGGCCGATCTTCTCGCTCTCGGCATTCTTGATGAGCGCCACCGTGCAGTCCAGCTCGCCCAGATGCAGGATATTATATATATCCATCGCACGGCCGGCGGAGATGTGGTCGAGCACGATGCCATCGCGGATCTTGCCGATAATCATACTTCCACCTCCAGCAGCTTCAGGATCAGCGCCATGCGCATGTATTTGCCGTTGAGCGCCTGCTTGAAATAGCAGGCACGGGGATCATCGTCCACCGCCACGGAAATCTCGTTCACGCGGGGCAGTGGATGGAGGATGTTCATATCCGGCTTAGCAGTTCTGAGCTTATCCGGGGTCAGGATGTAGGTATCCCGCAGGCGGATGTAGTCTGCCTCGTTGAAGAAGCGCTCCTGCTGCACGCGGGTCATGTAGAGCACATCCAGCTTGGGAATGGCGTCCTCAAGGCTGGATACCTCTTCATATTCAATGCCCTTGGGCTCCAGCACATCGGTGATGATGTAGCGCGGTATCTTCAATTCGTCCGGGCTGATCATTACAAAGCGCACGCCCTCATAGCGGCTCATGGCGGAAACCAGCGAGTGTACGGTGCGGCCAAACTTCAGATCGCCGCACAGGCCGATGGTCATGTCGGTCAGCCTGCCCTTTTCCCGGTAGATGGTGAGTATGTCCGCCAAGGTCTGGGTGGGATGGTTGTGTCCGCCGTCGCCGGCATTCACCACCGGTATGCTCGCGCTGCGGCTGGCCACCAGCGGCGCGCCCTCCTTGGGATGGCGCATGGC
>CAYWLE010000089.1:0-7716 GCA_964458825.1 uncultured Oscillospiraceae bacterium
GTTGGCGAGGGCGGCTTGCTCAAGCCGCTGGCTGGCAGGCAGGCTGCCTATGTGGGCAGTGATCTGCCGGGCATACTCAAGTACAAGGGAAAGACCAACGAGCTATTTTTGCAGCTTTTGACCAACGCGGCGCTCTATTCCAGCGGCTTTGCTCGGCGGGGAGGCGAGCAGCTGGAGCTGCTGGATCCCATGTGCGGGCGCGGAACCACGCTGTATGTGGGCGCAAACCGCGGCTGGAATACCACCGGCACGGATGTGGATAAGAACGACCTTGCCGAGGCGGAGCGCTTCCTGAAGCGCTATTTTGAATACCACCGCATGAAGCACGCCATGAAGAAGGAGTCCCGCACGGCAGGCGGCAAGGCAGTGGCTGTGACGAGCTTCAGCTTTGCCGATACGCCGGAGCGCTTCAAGGCGGAGGATCGGCGTATGCTGCGGCTGGCTGCGGCGGATGCGGTGCAGGTGCGGGAGGTTTTTGGCAGGGAGAGGTTTCACATGATCGTGTGCGACCTGCCCTATGGCGTGCAGCATGCCTCCGTGGGCGCAAGCCCGGAGAAGCTGCTCAGGCTGGCGCTGCCCGGCTGGCGGGAGGCGCTGAAGAAGGGCGGAAGCATCGCGCTGTCCTTCAATGCGCAGACGCTCAAGACCGAGCGCGTGCGCGCACTGATGGAGGAGGCAGGGCTGGAGGTTCAGCGCGGCGGCGCTTACGAGGGCTTCAGTCACTGGGTGGAGCAGGCAGTGACGCGGGATATCGCAGTCTGCCGCAGGACAAACTAGGAGGTTGCCTATGGATTATCGCTCACTGCACTTGAAGACGGTTGCCGAGCTGCGCATGATGGCAAAGGAAGCGGGCATAAAGGTGCCGGCAGGCACCAATAAGGCGGCGCTGGTGATGCTGATCTTGGATCGCCAGCAGGAGAAGGAGGCGGCGCAGGCTCCCCGGAAGCAGGCTGAGGAAAGGAAGGCTGTCGAAAGGAAGACTGTCGAAAGGAAGACTGTCGAAAGGAAGACTGTCGAAAGGAAGGAGCCTGTGCGCAGGTCTGCCCTCAGGCGTGCGCCAGAGCAGCCAAGAACGGCGGAGAGTACGGACACTGAGAAGGCTCAGACCGTTGGGACGGTGGTTCAGAGAGCTTCGGCTGCGGAGGCTGAGGTTCAGAAGGCTCAGGCTGCTCAGACGGAGCCGGAGATGAAGCCAGAGGTCGAAGCCAAGCCTGCGGCAGGCAATGCGGCGCCGGAGCATCCGACCTACCAGAGGCAGCTGAGTACCCAGCAGCGCATGGGTGCGCGTACCCACCCCCAGCAGGGGCTGTTTCGCCAGCAGAACCTGCGCGGCGGTCGCTATGATGGGGGGCAGCGGCAGAGCGGCTACCAGAGCAATACTTATCAGAACAACAATTACCAGAATGGCGGCGCACAGGGCGGCTACCGGCGCGGCGTGAATGCAGATGGCATGGCGCCGCAGGCGACCCGACGGACGTTGGCTGAGGCAGAAGGCAGCCAGACGGCGGATGCGGAGGCTCCGCATCCGGCAGTGCAGAGCATGGCGAACCAGCCTGCACAGGACGAGAACCTGAATCCTGCGGTGCCGGGGCTTTTGCAGAGCGGCGAGTGCGGCTATGGCGAGGGCATACTGGAGATCCACGCCGACGGCTATGGCTTTCTGCGTGCGGAAAACTGCCTGCCGGGCAACAGGGACGTGTACGTTTCCTCGGCACAGATTCGCCGCTTCAACCTGCGCACCGGCGACCATGTGACCGGAAAGACCCGGGCTCAGATGGCGGGCGACCGATCGGTGGGTCTGATCTATGTGGATACGGTGAATGGTCAGTCGCCGGACAAGGCAAGGCACAGGCGCTTCTTTGATTCGCTGGTTCCCATCTACCCCGAGGAGCGGCTGCGCATGGAGGGAAGCGACCCGGCGGAGATATCGCTGCGGCTGATCGATCTGGTTGCGCCCATCGGCAAGGGGCAGCGCGGCATGATCGTATCCCCGCCGAAGGCAGGCAAGACAACGCTTTTGAAGAAGATCGCCAACGCCATCACGGCAAACAACCCGGATGTTCACCTGATCGTGCTGCTGATCGACGAGCGGCCCGAGGAAGTGACGGACATGAAGCGGTCAATCGAGGGCGAGGTGATCTACTCCACCTTTGACGAGGCGCCGGAGAACCACACGCGGGTATCGGAGATGGTGCTGGAGCGCGCACAGCGGCTGGTGGAGCTGGGCAAGGATGTGGTGATCCTGCTGGACTCCATCACGAGGCTGGCGCGCGCCTACAACCTAGTGATACCGCCCACGGGCAGGTCGCTCTCCGGCGGCTTGGATCCGGGAGCGCTGTACAAGCCCAAGCGCTTCTTTGGCGCGGCGCGGAACATAGAGAATGGCGGCAGCCTGACGATCATCGCCACGGCGCTGGTGGACACCGGCAGCCGCATGGACGATATCATATACGAGGAATTTAAGGGTACCGGCAATATGGAGCTGCATCTGGATCGCAGCCTATCCAACCGGCGCATATTCCCGGCCATCGACCTATACAAGTCCGGCACCCGACGGGAGGAGAAGCTGCTGGACAAGGAGGAGCTGGACGCGAGCTTCCGGCTGCGGCGCATGCTGTCGAAGGGAAATTCGCAGGAGGCTGCGGAGGAAATGATCGCTATGCTGCAAAAGACGGCCAACAACCGGGACTTCTGCCAGCGGCTCAAGGGATGGCTGAGCGCCTGCGAGAAGGATGGATTTGTGATGAAGTGATAAAAAGCAGCGAAAACCGAGAGGATTTCGCTGCTTTTTTATATTTGCTTTTCAGCAGTGCGTCCACAGGCTGAGGCTGCGGCGCAGGCTGGCGCGGAGGCTGCGTATCTCGGAGGCTTCGGCGGCGACGACTGGCAGGCGGGCGAGGGTCTTGCCGTGCTGCTCCACCCGAACCCAGCCCACGCAGCTGCCTGTCTCCACCGGGGCGGCAAGGCTCTGAGGAAGCTCTGAAACCAGCTGAATATCCTGCTCGCTGCCCTTGGAGATGAGCAGCGTGAGCGCGCCATCCAGCACGAGGGAAATGGAATTCGGCTCGCCGCCCTCCACAGGCAGCCTGCCGCGCACCCGCGCTCCCTGCTGGGCGACGGGGTAGAGGTGATAATTGGCAAAGCCATAATCCAGCATGGCACGGGCGGCATCGAAGCGATCCGGGGAGGTATCCGCCCCCAGAACCACGGCGATCAGCCGCATATCGCCCCGCTTGGCTGTGGCAGAGATGCAGCAGCCAGCCTCCTTGGTGGAGCCAGTCTTGCCGCCGTCGCAGCCATCATAGAGGCGGGTGAGCTTGTTGGTATTGGTGAGCTGGGTCACGCGACCATCGCCGTGATCCACCTCGTCCAGCCAGACGGAGGAATAATGAAAGTAGAGCGCGTGCTGGAGCATGGCGGCGGTCATGCGAGCTACATCCCGGGCGGTGGTGTGCTGACCCTCAGCGGGGAGACCGGTGCAGTTGACAAAGCGGGTGCCTGTCATGCCAAGCTCGGCGGCGCGCTGGTTCATCCTCTGCACGCAAAGCTCCTCGGAGCCGTACATCAGCTCGGCGAGAGCCACACTGGCGTCATTGGCCGAGCCTACGATGGCGCTCTTGAGCAGTACATCCACGCTCTGCTCCTCGCCCACATCCAGCAGCACCTGCGAGCCGCCCATGCCCGCCGCCGCCTTGGATATGCTTACGCGCTGCTCAGGCGTGATGCGGCCCTGCTCGATGGCTTCCAGCGTGAGGAGGATGGTCATCACCTTGGTGACGGAGGCAACGGGGCGCTGCACATCGGCGTTCATTTCGAATATGATCTGCCCGCTCTGCGGCTCCAGCAGCAGGGCGGCGGCACAGCTGAGCGCCATCGGCGGCGCATCCATGAGCGGTGCGAGGGAGAGGGGCGCTGCGTTGTCTGAGGCGGAGGCTTGGTTGGTTGCGTCCGGCGCAGGGGTTGAAAACAGGTCGATCTCCTCGGCATGGCAGGCACTCCACAGCAGACACAGTGCCAGCATGCATGCAAACAGCTTCTTCACAGGCGCTTCCTCCCCCGATGGATTTTATTATGGCGCGGAAACCGGAGCAGGTTCCCCCTCTATACTGTGCGGAGCAGGAACGGAATATGCCGCCGGAGCCATGGCTGGGCAAGGGGTATTTGGGATATTGGAGCACAAAAAAAGCGCCGATGCGGTGGTTGCCGCGCCGACGCAATGAGAATTTGGATGGTTATTTGGCTTCGATGGGGGTAAATGCCGCGCCGAACTGAGACATATAGTCGCCCAGCTCCTCCTCGGGGATGAAGACGGATTCATCCGCACCCTCGATGGTGGCGGAGAGGCTGATGGAATATTCGCCGTCGGTATCCACATAGCAGTAGATGATCTGGCGATAGAGCTCCGCGCCGTCCTCATCGGTGGATACTCTGGTGCCGGAGAGGGCATAGGCGCTGTGACCAGCGATGGTGGTTTCGACGACGGAGGTCAGGTTATCCAAGCCATAGGAGGCGATGGAGCTGATGCTGAAGTTGATCATGGAGGAGGCATTGCTGATGGCGCCGCCCACGCGCAGGTGATCGAGGCTGCTGCTCTCATCCACGGGGGTGAAGGTATAGCCGCCGGTGGGACGCTCGGGGGAGGTGAGCGCCTCGAGGGTATAGCCCTCCATTTCGTTGATGGTGCCGACCTTCTTATAATACTTATCCACGGAGGATACGGTGATGATATCGCCGGACTGGATCCTGCCGGGCTTGATGAGGCCGGCGGTGGAGATGAGGTTGACCACAATTACAGCGGCGATGACCAGCGCGGCGATAATTGCCAGCGCGATGATCTCGTTCTTGGTGAGGAAGGGCTTTTTCTTTTCCGTCTTGCGATAGCCCTTGGAGGCTGCCGATTTCTTTGCCATGTTGGGTGTCCATCCTTTCAAAATCAGAATCTTTACGTATTATAGCACAAAGAGGGGTGGCAGGTACAGCCCTTTTTGCCATTGGAAGCAGCTTTTTTGCAAAAAAACATGTGGACGGGGAGAGGCTCCGCCGTCCACAGGATAAGCGATTATTGGATTATGTATCGCTGGGAATGGCATCGTAATTGATGCTGGTGTTGGGGAAGAGGTATTCCGTCGCCTTGCAGGCAGGGCAGCCGGAAAGACCAGCCAGCAGCGCTTCATCCCGCAGAACAAGGCTGTAGGGCGCGGCGAAGGCCTCGCAGGCATTGCTGGTATGGCAGAGGTTCTGGCTATCCAGCCACAGGCAATGCTCCTTGGCAAGGCTGGCTTCGGGTGCGGCGCAGAGCTGGCAGCTTGCGCAGCCTGCACATTCCGCCAGCGTGACAGCCTTGACGGAGCCAGCGATGGCGCTGCATGCCTCGCTTGCGTGGATCATGCCGTCGGCAAGGTAGACCTGCGCCTCACCAGTCGCCTTGAGGGGACGGGTGGGCGTCATCGGCATCGGCGTGCGGGTGGGTGCGGGGGGCTCGGTGGGCGCGGGCGTGACCGTCGCTGTGGCGGTCGGCTCGGCAGTTGCTTCGATGGTTGCCTTGGTCGTCAGCTCGGCGGTTGCTTCGATGGTAGCCTTGATCGTCGGCTCGGCGGTTGCTTCGGCAACCGGTGCGCTGACGCTGAGAATGGCGACATCCGGCAGCTTGGCTGCATCGGCAGCTGCGTGGCTGCTTGTATCAGAGGATGTGCTGATCGGCTTTACCGTAGGCACGGTGGTGGGAGCCTTGGTAGGCTCCTTGGTGGGCACTGCGGTGGGAGCCTTGGTGGGTTTTTCGGTGGGCGCGGGCGTGGGGGACAGGTATTCGGCGAGGATCACGTCCTTGCCGGCGGCCACGGCGTCGATATAGCGATCTGCGCCGCAGATGGCACAGGCGCTGAGGCTCTGGCTCTTTGCCTGAGCGGCGGGGATGATGTTCCAGTCGCCGGTGAAGGCGCCGCACTCGTCGCTGAGGTGGGCGGTGTTGCTGCCGTCTGTCCAAACGATGTACTTTTCATCGAGGATTGCCTTATCCGGCGTGCCGCAGATGCTGCACTGGCGCACAGTGCTGCCGAGGGTATCGCCGAAGAGATGCTCGTCGGCGGTCTTCATGGAGCCGCAGGCGGGAGCCATGTGGTAGCACTTGCCGCTGCCTTGGTTGTAGTATACGATGGCGTTGGCGGCGCTCTTTACGGCAAACTCAAGAACCTCGGGGGTAGGCTCAGGGGTGGGCTCGGCGGTTTGCAGCGGCGGCATGGTGGCTTCGAGGATATCGCCCTCGCGGGAGAGGATGCCCTCGGTGAGGGAGGCTCCCTGCTGGTCGGGCTGGATATCGGGCGCGGAGGTGGCGGCTGCATCCTCGGGCGCGGGGGTGACTTCGGCATCGGGGGCGTCGGTCTCCTTATCGGAGGTCAGACCTTCGATGAAGCCCTCGATCCAAGCGCGAGCCTCGCCGCCCAAATGGGCTGCCTGCTCTACGCCGTCGGCCACGTCGCCGCGCACGGCAGTCCAGAGCGCGTCGGCAAGGTTGGTTGCGCCGTCATAGACCACGCCGGCCTTCTCGATGGCGACGTCGCTGAAGTCCACCAGCGCGTCGGCGGCAACGTCGAGGTAGTTGTTTGCCTTATCTTGGAAGGCGGTGTAGGCGGCGTTACCGGTGTTTACGGTGAGGGCAAAGCCCAGCAGGATGATGCATGCGCCGAGGGTGACGACGCTGGTGAGCAGCTTCGTGCCCGCGCTCCAGCGCAGCTTGCGCCGCCACAGCAGCAGCAGACCCACCGGCCAGAGAACGAGCAGCAGGAGCATGGTAAAGAGCTTATAGAAGAAGCCGGCACGCCTGCGACGGCGCTTGGGAGGCCGCTTGGGCTTGTTCCCGGAGGAGCCGGAGGGTGTGGAGCCGGAGGAGCGGCCGCGCTTCTCGGAGCGCATCATGTAATCCCTGCCGCTGGCAAGGTGGGCAAGGGTGGGGAGAGCAGCTTCCCCGGCGCTGAAAAATACTGCTTGCATATCGCTACACCTTTCACAGGAGATAATTTTGGATATTTTATCATTCCTATTATAACAGGAAAAATGTCAATACTCAAAGACAAGAATGTAACGAAAAAAGCGCTGATTGCGTCTATTCGGGCGATGCTTGACAAGGTTTGGTCAAACTTTGTCGATCTTGAAAAATTTAACGCTAAAATTAGCAGGAATAAAGGGAAAAATCTAGAATCATTGAACTTGGGTTCCATTGGTTTTTTGCTGTACAATTTTGAGTATGGAGGGAAAAATATGAATGTTGAACGCAATTTGCCCGTGATCCGCGAGCGCAAGCTGGCGATCCTCAAGGGCGACCCGGAGCTGTGCGCTCAGCAGAAGAAGGCAGGCAAGCTCATCGCGAGAGAGCGCATTGGTCTGCTTTTGGACGCAGCCAGCTTTGTTGAACTGGATACGCTGAATGCCGAGGCCGGCGTTGTGACCGGCTATGGTCTGATCGACGGCAATCCCGTGTATGTATATGCACAGGATTTCACCGTAAAGGGCGGCTCCGTGGGCGCTGCGCATGCACGCAAGGTGTGCAAGGTGATGGAGCTTGCCGAGAAGACCGGCGCTCCCGTGGTAGCCATTTTGGATACCGCAGGCGCACGGCTGGATGAGGGCATCGACGCGATGGACGCCTATGCAAAGATGGCTGGCAAGGTCAATGCAATCTCCGGCGTGGTGCCGCAGATCGCACTGGTGCTGGGTCCCTGC
>CAYWLE010000090.1:0-7574 GCA_964458825.1 uncultured Oscillospiraceae bacterium
ACCGCAGCAACCGGGAAACCTCCATCAAGACCATCCACGCCGCGCTGGACGCGGGCATTACGCTGTTCAATACCGGCGAGTTCTATCAGGGTAGCGAGAGTGAGATGGTTTTCGGCGAGGCGGTGAAGTGCGTTGACCGAGATAGCTACTTTCTTTCGGTGAAGTTCGGCGTGCTGCCGTCTCCCGAGGGCGGTATCTATGGCTTGGACGTGAAGCCGCAGAATGTAAAGGGGCATCTAACCTATTCCTTGCGACGCTTGGGACTGGAGTATATCGACCTGTATCAGCCTGCCCGTCAGGATACCACTGTGCCGGTGGAGGAGCTGGTTGGCGCGATTGCCGATCAGGTGAAGGCGGGCTATGTCAAGCACATCGGTCTTTCCATGGTGGATGCGGAAACGCTGCGCCGCGCCTGCAAGGTGCATCCCATCCACACGGTGGAGATGAGCTATTCGCTGATTGACCGCAGCATTGAGAAAGAGCTGATTGCCGCAGCCAAGGAGCTGAATGTCAAGGTGCTGGCCTTCGGCACAATCGGGCATGGTTTGCTGACCGACCGCGTGCTGGATATGCCTGCAAATCCCCGCGCTCGCGGCATGCTCTCTCTGGAAAACCGCGACGGCAACCTGAACCTGATCCGCGAGGTGAAGAAGATCGCCGATGCAAAGGGCGTGACGCTCTCCCAGCTGGCGCTGGCTTGGTCGCTGGCAAAGTACGACCACGTACAGAGCCTTGTGGGTACCACCAGCCCGGAGCATCTGCAGGAGTCCATCGACGCGCTGAAGATCAACCTGACGGATGAGGATGTCCGCGCCATCGAGGCGGCGATCCCCGAGGAAAAGGTCAGGGGTCGCGGCATGCGCAATTTTGTATTTACAGATGGCAAAATGGCATTGGCTTGACGAAGAAACAAAAGTGCGAATGGCTTATGATTTAACTGCAACAGCCGATCGTCAAGGAGCTTGTATTTCTATGCATCATGAAGAACTTACGTTTTATCCTGCGCATCCCTCCGGCGAAAAGACGCATCTGATCGAAACCACGCCCATGCCCATCAAGCCGCAGGCTGCACCCTATGCAGTCAAGGCGCTGGCGGATGCATTTCGCGCCGATCTAAACGAGGCGCTTGCTGAGTATCAGGATAAGCGCTTTGAAGTGACGGGCGTGGCAACCAAGGTCGGTCCGGATATCCATAATAAGCCTTCCATTGAAATATCTGATTGTGCAGGCGGTTGGTGTCACGCGCTGTGCATCTTTCCAACGGACGACCATTACAGCAAGGTCGCCGAGGGCGATACAGTTACTGTGCGCGCCAATTATCTGGTTATGAGCAACTGGTTCGGCGTCGTTATGAAGTTCAGCGAGCTGGTGAGCGTGCGAAAGGACAAGTAATTCCATGGGTGAAAAGCTCAAGCTGAATTATCCCGTATTTGATGGCGAGCGGGTTTGGGAGAATGCTTCTGTCGTCATTGAAAACGGAGTGATTACCGAAGAAACTGTGTTTGGCGAAGGGGAAGCGGACAGCCGGTATTTCCTCATGCCGGGGCTGATCGACGCGCATACGCATATGGGCACGATGGCGCAGGTTGAAACGATGCTGAAGCATGGTATCACCGCGACCTGCGATGTCAGCGCATCCTCCGGGCTGGTTGCGGAATCGAATCAATTGACGATCCATTCCTCCGCCGGCATGGCGATGGGCATGGTGTTCAGCGGCAGAGGTTATGTGGATCGAGCGCTCAAGGATGGCGCGAAGTATATCAAGGTGTTGCTGTTCAATGCGCATTCCATCGGCAAGCGGGCGCTGTGCAGCATTGTGGACGCTGCTCACGAAAAGAGGTTGAAGGTTGCCGTTCATGCCACAGAGCTTGCCACCGTGCGTCAGGCGGTGGAGGCGGGCGCGGACGTCCTGCTCCATATGCCGATGAAGGAACGGCTTCCAGCGGCGCTGGCGCAAGCCATCGCGGAAAAGCACATCGCCGTCGCGCCGACGCTGGTGATGATGAAAACCTTTGCCAACTTGAAGCGCAATGGCTATCTGCCGGAGCATTATGCCAATGCGGAAGCAGCCGTCCGCCTGCTGCACCAAAAAGGAGTGGAGATCCTTGCGGCGACGGACGCCAATCCGGGCAGCTTTGCGCCGGGCGTTATCTATGGCAGCTCCCTGCATCGTGAGATGGAGCTGCTGGTGGAGGCTGGTCTGCCTCCGCTGGAGGTTTTGCGGGGCGCGACCCGCAAAGCCGCGCAGGCGTTTGGCTTGGCGGGCATCGGCATGATCGCGCCGGGGCAGAGGGCAAATCTGATTCTGATCGAAGGCAGACCCGAGAGAAATATTTCCGACAGCATGAAGATCGTGCAGATTTGGGTCGATGGCAAGCCAATCATGAAATGAGGAGAAACAAATGCGGATCATTACGGTTGAGGAGCATGCGGTCAGCCCTTTGCGGAGCAAAGCGCTTCTACCGGCAGAAACCAAACCTATATCCGCAGATAATTAAATCTGAGCCTTAATCCAGATCGCCATTGGGGACGGAGCAATACTCCGTCCCCAATGGTGATGTTTATTGTTTATTCCTGCTTCCTGTACTTAGAGGGAGATACATCGTATTTTTGCTTAAAAGTACGGCTCAGATGGAATTCGTCATAAAAGCCGAAGGTTGATGCGATTTCGGATAGCTTGATGTCGGGCTCAACCAAAAGCTGCGTTGCGACCATTTCGAGCTTGCGTGAGGTTTGATATTTTGCAAAGCTGAGTCCGGTTTTCTTTACCATCGTTGAATCGATTGTTTTGGTGCAAACATGGAACATATCAGCGACCTCTTTTGTACTCAATCGACGATGGGGAGCATGGTTAACCAAGCTGATGATTTGCTCCGCTAAATCATTTTCAGTCTGAACGGTGTTGTCATATATATCCAGTAAAGAAATAACCAGATTATTGAAGAGGGTCGTCAAGCGCTCCTTTTTGTAGCCCTTTTCACTCCAGAAGGTCATAACGATTTCGTTGAATATCTTCCGTATTTCTGGATAACCATGAACATTCATGCAGACTGGCAAGGTGATGGCTTGATCCGAATCGGAAAGATCGCCGCTCTCGTGCGTTATATGGATACAAAAGGTTTTCGTTCCGGGCGCGCAGGGCAAGCGGGTGTAATGATGATGCCCCGCAGATAGCAAAAGCACATCGTCTTTCTTCAAATTATAATCAATTTCGGATTCTGTAATGGTCCAGTTTCCATCACAGAGATAGATCAAATCGTGGTATTGCAGCGTTCGATCTAGATACAGAGGCTCGGTTGGCTTCTCATAGAAGTGGGAATTGGCGGCGACAACGCCGTGCATGGTTGATAAATCGAAAGAAATTGGCAAGCGCAAGACTTCCTTTCTGTACATGCGATGGTTAATTCTGTACATGGACAATGTGCTTAAAACATTATATCATATTAGCAAATAGAAATCAAGATAATGTGATGATACAAAAGAATACACCACAATTATGGTGAAAGTGTTCATTGTTGTTTAAT
Source organism: uncultured Oscillospiraceae bacterium (assembly GCA_964458825.1). Lineage (GTDB taxonomy): Bacteria > Bacillota > Clostridia > Christensenellales > Aristaeellaceae > SFTH01. Next base: position 3,525 of record CAYWLE010000090.1, read on the forward strand.
AACTGGGAGGGAATAATATGCATGCTGTTTTGGTGGGCAATAATGGAAAACTCGAATGGAAGGAAGTGCCTGATCCCGTTCTCAAGGAAGATGATGTGCTTGTAGAGGTGCATGCCGCAGCGCTCAATCGCGCAGATTTGCTTCAGCGTGCAGGCCAGTATCCGCCGCCCGCAGGTTGGCCGGAATGGTTCGGTCTGGAGGCAGCCGGCGTTGTTTGCGATATGGGCGCGAAGGCAAAGGCGGAGGGTAAATGGCATGTGGGCGACGAGGTGTGCGCACTGCTGGGCGGCGGCGGATATGCAGAATATGTGGCCGTACCTTCCGGCATGCTGATGCCTGTACCCAAGGGACTGACGATGGAACAGGCCGCATCGCTTCCTGAGGTTTATGGAGCCGCCTATCTCTTCCTATTCTATGAAGGTGGTTTGAAGAAGGGCGATACCCTTTTGATGCAGGCTGGCGCAAGCGGCTTGGCAAGCGCGGTTATCCCCATGGCAAAGGCTTGCGGCGCTCGTGTTATTACGACTGTGATCAGCGATGAAGTGGCGAAGTCCATTGAGTATCTTCATGCTGATTTGGTTGTGAATACGAGCAAGCAGCGTCTGGCGGACGTGATGAAGGCGGAGCTTGAAGCGGGACGCGGCGTGGATATCGCCATTGATTGCCTTGGCGATAACAACGTGGGCGAATGTCTGCCGTACATGAATTTCTGGGGACGCTGGATCATGATTGCCACGCTGGCCGGAGATTTTGCCAATGTGGATCTCAAGAGCATGTATGTGCGTCGCACCCGGCTCATCGGCACGACTCTGCGCAGCAGAACTCCAGAGCAGAAAGCAGAAATCCTCGATAAAATGGTGCGCGATATCTGGCCCATGCTGGAAAGCAAGGCGATTTGTCCGGTGATCTACAAGGTGCTGCCCATTCAGGAAGCAGAAGAAGCACAGGCGATCATGGCTTCTGGTAAGCATGTGGGCAAGATCGTGCTGAAGGTGAAATAACCATCGCGATTGCGAATATCGGATTTGTTTGAATCGGCGATGTGATTCAGATTGAGGATGGAAAATGAAAAGGATAAAGGTTGCGCATTTTGGCATTGCACACGATCATAGCATCTTCATAATGGAAGCGGCACGCAAATACCCGGATGTATTTGAAATCGTAGGCGTATGCGAGCCGGACGAATCTATGTGGGAACAATTTGGAAGCCATGAGGTTTACAGCGGTATTCGCCGCTTGAGTGAAGATGAGCTTCTAAGTATGGAAGACCTGGACGCGGTTTTTTGCGAAGGACATGAGCTAAGAAGCGTTTCTGATGCGCAAAAGTGCATTGACCGCGGCCTGCATGTCCATCTGGATAAGCCCGGCGGCGTGGATTATGCGGCGTTTGAAGAACTGCTGAAAACTGCTGAGCAGAAGAAGCTGCTGGTACATATGGGATATATGTACAGATACAATCCGGCGATGAAGTATGTGCTTGAATCCGTAAGGAGCGGCAAGCTGGGAAGGATCACGGGCATTGACGCCGCGTTCAGCATCCAGCATAGCCCGGAAAAGCGGAGATGGCTCGGGCAGTTTCCCGGCGGTATGATGTTCTTCCTTGGCTGCCACAGCATTGATATGGTGATGCAGCTCATGGGCGAGCCGGAAAGCGTTGGCGCTTATCTTCATTCCTCCGATGATGAAAACGACCATTCCATCGATACTTCCTTGGCTGTACTGGATTATCCGCATTGCGCGGCTGTCGTCCGTTCAAACGCGACCGAGGCGAATGGTTATTACAAGCGCACCCTGAAGGTTGTTGGCACGAAGGGAACCATCGAGATACAGCCGCTGGAAACGCCTACGCTGGTGCGTGAGGCAAAGATCGAGGATGGCTTGGAGCATCCGTGGCATGATTACAGTGAATCCGTATTCCCGGGTTATCCCAACGGTCGTTACGACGATATGATGCTTGAGTTCGCAGCCTGTGTGCGTGGCGAGATGGAGAATCCTTATAGCTATGAATATGAGCTGGCACTACAGCGAACCCTGCTGAAGGCGTGTGGAAATTGAACCGGGGAGGAATTATGGCGCAAAAACGAGTTCTCGTGATTGGCGGTACGGGCGTGATGGGATCATACTTGGTTCCAGAATTGCTTGGCCGCGGATATTCGGTGGATGCGGTATCACTCGACCGAAAGCAAAGCAATCATCCGTGCCTGAGATATATCACTGCGGATTGCTTCAACCTGCGCACGCTTCAATCCATTCTGGAAACAAAATACGATGCGATCATCGATTTTATGACGTATCAAACGTGGCAATATGCTGAACGATATGAAATGCTTTGCAGCAATGCGGCGCATTACATGTTCCTCTCATCTTATCGTGTCTATTCGGATATGGAAATTCCGACAACGGAAATATCACCGCGCCTGCTGGATGTTGTGGACGATATGGAATTTCTTGCCACGGATGATTATTCTCTCGCGAAAGCACGGCAGGAGAACATACTGCGCAGTTCAAAGTTTAAGAACTGGACCATACTGCGTCCCTCCATTATCTACTCAAATCAGCGGCTTCAATTGACTACCTTGGAAATTCCGCAGTTTTTGCGGCGCGCACGTGAAGGAAAGCCGGTATTTGTTTCGCGAGAAGCGCTGAATGCCGATGCGACCATGACATGGGCGGGCGATGTGGCGAAAATGATCGGCGGTTTGATGCTTCAGTCGCGGGCTTTCGGCGAAACATACAGCATTGCCACCGGAGAGCATCATAAATGGCAGGAAGTTGCGGATATTTACAAAAGACTGATTTCTCTGGAGTGCATTCCGGTTTCAACGGAAGATTATCTCAACTTCTTTGGTAATACATTGACCGCGAAGTTCCAGCTGAAATATGATCGCTGCCAGCACCGCATTATGGATAATTGCAAGATTTTGCGGGATGCAGGCTTGCAACAGAGCGATTTGATGGGCTTGGAAGCGGGACTGGCAAAAGAGATATCCCGTATACCGCTTGACGCGAGTTGGCCGGATACGGACGTATACAAGGCGATGGATGCTTATGCATGAAAGTAATATGAAAAGTATAAGAAAATTCTGTTCTTTGGAAGCACCCTTCATCGCTTCCATCGTTCAGGAATCTACGATTGAGGCAACGATCGCCAATATCCTCAATTCTGAGCATGATGGCGCGATGGGCTTCATGGTGGATTTCAGCTTCCTGCCGGAGGAGGGACGCACGGAGGAAGGCATGCGCCGCATCTTCGCGGCGTCTGGTCGGCCGATGATGCCCCTGTTCTACAGGAGCGGCAATATGACGCCGGATCTGGCAAGCGAGGATGAGCGCGCCGAGCTTATGCTGCGAGCGCTGAAGGCTGGCGCACGCTCCATTGATGTGATGGGCAACCTGTTTGAGCCTGACGCGCCGAGGGAGTTGGCAAAGGATAGCTACGCGGTGGAACACCAGAAGGCGCTCATTTCCCGCATACACGAGGAAGGCGGAGAGGCGCTCATTTCCTCCCACATGGCGGAAGCGCTTCGGGCAGAGGAAGTGCTGGAGCATCTGCTGGAGCAGGAAAGGCGCGGCGCAGATATCGCCAAGATCGTCACACTCTGCGAAACGGAGGAAGATCTGGAGGAGAGCGTTCGCACCATGAATCTTCTCAAGCGCGAGATGAAGATTCCCTATATCTACCTCTGCAATGGTAAGCTTGGTCGCTTACAGCGCTTCTGGGCGCCTGTTCTGGGCGGCATGCTGAACTTTGGAATTGAACGCTACAATCCGATCTCGCAGGGCGCACAGCCGACGGTAAAGGCTGCTGTGTCTGCGCTGCATGAAATGACTTGGCACATGGATGCCTGAGGGAAAAGATATGAAGCAAATCGTTTTTACGGATTATAACAAGGCGGAGCTGCTGGACATGCCTGTTCCAGCGCCGAAGGAGAACGAAGTTGTTGTGCGCACGGCATATTCCGCAATCAGCACTGGAACCGAGAAAGCGAATATCACCGGCGATGTGTCCATGCCGGGTATGCGCGATAAAAAGCCGGACAAGATCTTTCC
>CAYWLE010000091.1:0-7573 GCA_964458825.1 uncultured Oscillospiraceae bacterium
GTGAAGGCGGCCGCACCGTAGGTTCCGGCGTTGTTACCAAGATCCTGGGCTAATTTAACCGGATCAAACCAAAGCACCGAATCCATTTGGATTCGGTGCTTTTGATATTGACGATGGGGGGCATCCATAGTAAAATGGATGGGAAGGAAGGTGACGGTATGCGGCAGATATTGAAGCGATATTTGGGCAGGGAGGACTATCTGGAGGTTTATGCCCGACCGGAGGCGAGCGACCGCTTTGATGTGGGACGCCTGCTGGCGATGGACGATCAGTATGTGCTGATGAACACCTACGACGAGAGCGGCAGTGACGATGGGCTGAGCCTGCGCCTGATCGAAAATATTATCTGCGTGCAGGCGGACACGCTGTATCTGAAGAAGCTGTGTCTGCTTGAGAAACCGTGCGCTTCCAGGTATGCGAAATGGAAGAATGTGCAGGGCGACCTGATGGATGCGCTGCTGATGCATGCATACGAGACGGGCAGCGGCGTATCGTTGGAATTGGAAAACGGTGATGAAACGACGCTGGTCGGCTGCCTGATGGAGAAGCCCGGCGAGGTTATCGCGCTTCGTCAGCTGGACGCCTATGGCGATGATGACGGCGTGGCCTATGTTCGCAGGGATCAGCTTGCGCGGGTGGACTGCGATAGTGTGGACGTGCGAAAGCGCATTGCAATGTCGAAACGCTGATTTCCGGTATTTCTTTGGCGGTTGAAGGATATGTTTTTTGAAACGGACAGGGAGGAAAGGGCTTGTATCTGAAGATCGATGGTCATGAAATCTGCTGCGAGAGCGGGGCGCGATGGCGGGATGCCTATGAGCTGCTGCCGGAGGAGAGGAAGGTTGCGGGGCCGCTCGGCATGTCGGTGCTGGGGCGCACCTATTCGCTGAACGATCCGGCGCTGGAATATGCCTATGCGAAGGTGCTGACCTATGCCAACGAGGAGGGCAGGCGCATCTACGAGCGCTCGCTGGTGCTGCTGTTTCTGACGGCGGCATACAAGGCTGCGCCGGAGGCGCATATACGCATCGAGCATTCCTTTGGTCAGGGCATATACATCGTGCGGCAGGATGGCGAGATGACGGAGGCTTTCATTGCGGCTGTGGATGCGCATATGCGGAGCTTGGTTGCGCAGGATATGCCGCTGGAGCGCAAGTGCGTGACCACCGATGACGCGCAGGAGTACTTTGCCCGCACGGGGCAGCTGGATCGGCTGCGGATACTGGATTACCGGCAGTACAGCCACTTTACCCTCTACCGCGTCGGCGATGGACCGGAGGATTACTTCTATGGCGAGATGGCGCCGTCCACGGGCAGTCTGGCGGTATTTTCGCTGGTGCCCTATGGACCCGGCGTGGTGCTGATGCAGCCGGATATTGACGACCCAACCCATGCCGCGCCGTTCAAGGATCTGCCGAAGCTGTGGAATGTGTATCAGGAAACGGCGGCGTGGAACAAGATACTCAGCTGCGAGAACGCCGCCGACCTGAACAAGATGATTGAGAACCATCAGTTGCGGGAGTTCATTCGCGTGAACGAGGCTTTGCAGGAGCGGAAGATAGAGTCCATTGCGGATCAGTTCATTGCCTCGGGTGCGCGGCTGATACTGATTGCGGGGCCGTCCTCCTCGGGTAAGACCACCTTTGCCCACAGGCTTGCCATTGCGCTGCGGGTGCAGGGGCTGCGGCCGGCAAAGCTCTCGCTGGACGATTACTATCGCGACCGGGCGGATATCCCCCGAGAGGCGGATGGCAGCGTGGATCTGGAGCGGCTGGATACGCTGGATGTGGAGCTGATCGTGGATCACATCAAGCGCCTGCTGGCTGGAGAAACGGTGCAGCTGCCGATATTTGATTTCCTGACGGGCAAGCGCAGCGACAGGACGACGGAGTTCCGCCTGGAGGAGGGGCAGCCGATCATTATAGAGGGCATACATGGTCTGAACGATCGGCTGACCGAGGGCATTGATCGGAAGCTGAAGTTCAAGATATACATCAGCGCCCTGACGATGCTGAATCTGGATGACCACAACCGCATACGCACCACCGATGCACGGCTGCTCAGGCGCATCGTGCGCGACCGGAGCTTCCGCGGCATGCCGCCGGAGAGCACCATGGCGATGTGGAAGCAGGTTCGCAAGGGTGAGGAGAACTATATCTTCCCCTATCAGGAGGAGGCGGACGTGATGTTCAATTCCTCGCTGACCTATGAGCTGTCCATCATGAAGAAATATGCCTTCCCGGCGCTTGAGGAGGTCAAGCCGGAGAGCCCTTACTATACCCTCGCACGCAGGCTGGTGAAGTTTTTGAGCTACATACAGACGGCGGACGTGGAGGACGAGATACCGGTCAACTCCCTGCTGCGGGAGTTCATCGGCGGCTGCTGCTTCTATCGTGAAACGGACTGAGGATAGAGGAAAGCGTGGTTCTGCCGCGCTGTGAGAAACGCATGCAAATGAATGCATGCCCGATGTAAAAGCTGTCCATAATAGCTTTTGCAAGGAGGTATGCATGCTATGAAAAAGAAGAATGAAAAGCTTCGCAGCCTTGGCTGCACCGTGGCTCTGCTGGCGCTGATCGTGGCGCTGAGCATGGGCATGACCGGCTGCATGAAGCGGGAAAACCAGCAGGAAATGGCTGCGAGGGACGCCGTGCAGGCGAGCCCGTCGCCGGACTACATGCCCCGCGGAAGCAGCGTGGGCGGCACGACGGCACAGGCAAGCCTGACGCCCTTTGACTGGACGAAAAACGCCGCCGATGTGGAGGGCTGCATCGCCCAGATTTCGGAGATCAGCGAGGCTCGCGTGGTGACGGAAGGCAATACTGCTCTGGTTGCCGTGCGCTTTAACCCCAGCTATCAGGGTGAGATGACCGAGCGCATACGGGAGATGGTTGCCGCAGAGGTGATGAAGGCGGATCCTGAGATCACCACGGTGGCTGTCACGGCGGATGATGAGGACGTGAAGAGTGTGTATGATATTTCTGATCGTGTGCGCTCTGGCGCTGCGCTGGACGAGCTGAAGCAGGAGATCAACGAGATCGTGCGCAATGCAACCACGCTGCGCTGAGGTTTTCTGAAGGCTTTCAGGTTTTGAGGAATACGAAGGACAGACCGGGGCTGATGCAGACCTCGGCTGCATTACAAGGGCAGGCAGAGAGGGCTTCCAATGAAGAAAAGAGCAAGGGTAGTGCTGGGCGAGGGATGGATTTTGCTTGCCGCGCTGGCTGCCTTTGCCCTTGCAAGCCTCATGCTGTGGCAGAGCCGGCTACCGCGGGAGATCGCCGTGGAGCCGGTTTCTTATATTCCGGCGGAGGTCTTTGCCACGCCTGAGCCGGAGAAGCTGGACATCAATTCGGCGACGGCGGCGGAGCTTGAAACACTGCCGGGCATTGGCGAGGGGCTGGCGGCGCGCATCGTGGCATATCGGGAGGAGCACGGGCCGTTTTTGAGCGTGGAGCAGCTGGACGATGTTTACGGCATCGGTCCGGCAAAGCTTGCGGCGCTGCGGGGGCTGGTTTTTGCCGGATAGGCTGTGTTTCGAGGATAAAAACTTGTATTTCAGGCTTAAATGGTATAAACTGATAGTAAAAATGGCTTGGCAATGGCTGAAGAAGTGAGGCGCGAGAACATGTTTGCACACCTGCATCTGCATACGGAGTATTCCCTGCTGGACGGAGCGTGCCGCATCAAGCCGCTGATGAAGCGCTTGAAGGAGATGGGCATGCAGTCCTGCGCGATCACGGATCACGGCGTGATGTACGGCGTGCTGGATTTCTATCGCGCAGCCAAGGCGGAGGGTATCCATCCGGTGATTGGCTGCGAGGTGTATGTCTGCCCGGATATGGATAACAAGACCAGCGTTTCCCGAGATTACAGCCATCTGATATTGCTCTGCGAGAACCAGCAGGGCTATCGAAACCTGTCCGCGCTGGTGAGCGAGGGCTGGACGCGGGGCTTTTATTATCGTCCTCGGGTGGATTACAGGCTGCTGGAGAAGTACCACGAGGGCTTGATCGCCATGAGCGCCTGCCTGTCGGGCGACCTGCCCAAGCTGCTGCTGGATCGCCGGGAGAATGACGCCCGGGCGATGGCGCAGCGCTATCTGGATATCTTCGGCAGGGACAACTTCTATATCGAGCTTCAGGATCATGGCTTGCCGGAGCAGCGGCAGGTGCTGCCGAGGCTGGTGAAGCTGGCTCGGGAGATGGATATACCGATGGTTTGCACCAACGACTGCCACTATCTGGAGAAGGATGATGCGCAGATGCAGGAGGTGCTGATGTGCATACAGACGGGCAAGACATTGCAGGATGAGAACCGCATGCGGATGCAGACGGATCAGCTGTATGTCAAGTCCGAGGAGGAGATGCTGCATGCCTTCCCCAACTTCCGGGACGCCATTGAGCGCACGGAGGAGATCGCCCGGCGCTGCAATGTGGAATTTGACTTCTCAACCACCCACCTGCCGAGATATCCTCTGCCAGAGGGGGAAACGGACGATAAGGCCTACCTTCGCAGGCTATGCGCCGAGGGTGTGGAGCGCTTATATGGTCGGGAGCGGGAGGATGCATGGAAGCGCATGGATTACGAGCTTGGCGTGATCGAATCCATGGGCTATGTGGATTACTTTTTGATCGTGTGGGACTTTATCCACTATGCCAAGACCCACGGCGTGGGCGTTGGCCCCGGGCGCGGCAGCGGAGCCGGCTCCATCGTTGCCTATGCGCTGGGGATTACGGAGATCGACCCGCTGAAGTACAACCTGCTCTTTGAGCGCTTCCTGAACCCGGAGCGCATATCCATGCCGGATATCGACTGCGACTTTGACTATGAGCGGCGCGGCAAGGTGATCGACTACGTGCGGGAGCGCTATGGCGCGGATCATGTGGCGCAGATCATTACCTTTGGCACCATGGCTGCCCGAGGCGTGCTGCGGGACGTGGGCAGGGTGCTGGGCATCAGCTACCAGCAGACCGATGCTGTGGCGAAGATGGTTCCCTTCGAGCTGAACATGACGCTGGAGAGGGCGCTGAGCATCAGCCCGGAGCTGCGCAAGGCATACGACGGCGATCCGGAGATCCACCGCATGGTGGAGATGGCGCGCAAGCTGGAGGGCATGCCCCGCAACACATCCACCCATGCGGCGGGCGTTCTGATCACAGCGCAGCCGGTAGTGGAATATCTGCCGCTACAAATGAACGACAACGTGATCACCACCCAGTTTCCCATGGGAGATGTGGAGGCGCTGGGTCTGCTGAAGATGGACTTTCTGGGGCTGCGCACGCTGAACGTCATTATGGATACCGAGGCACTGGTGAAGGAGGGCGGCGGGCCGGAGATACGCTCGGAGGAGATACCCTTCGACGATACCGGCGTGTATGAAATGATCTCCGATGGCGATACCGACGGCGTGTTTCAGCTGGAATCTGCCGGCATGCGGGCATTTTTGCAGAACATGCGCCCCGGCAGCTTTGAGGATATCATCGCCGCCATTTCCCTCTATCGTCCCGGACCGATGGAATCCATACCGCGCTACATCGCAGGCAAGGAGGATCCAGACAGCGTGCGCTATCTCACGCCCAAGCTCAAGCCGATCCTTGATGTAACCTATGGCTGCATGGTTTATCAGGAGCAGGTTATGCAGATCGTGCGCGACTTGGCTGGTTACTCCATGGGCAGAAGCGACCTTGTGCGCCGTGCGATGGCAAAGAAGAAGCGCGACGTGATGGCAAAGGAGAAGGAAAACTTCATTCATGGCTTGGAGGAGGATGGCAGGCTCGTGGTTCCCGGCTGCGTGCGCAACGGCGTGCCTGCCGAGGTGGCGGAGCAGATATTCGATGAAATGACGGCGTTTGCCAGCTACGCCTTTAACAAGTCCCATGCCGCGGCATACGCCGTGGTTGCTGTGCAGACGGCATGGCTGAAGCTGCACTATCCCGTGGAATTTATGGCGGCGCTGATGAACAGCATGACCGCCAACACAACCAAGATCGCCTATTACATTCAGTCCCTGCGCAAGCGGGGCATAGACTTGCTGCCGCCGGACGTGAACGCATCGAAGGAGAAATTCTCGGTGGATGTGGTGGATGGCAAAAAGTGCATTCGCTTTGGCTTGGCTGGCGTAAAGAACGTGGGGCACAGTGCCATCGCAGACATTGTTGCCGAGCGCGAGGAAAACGGCTCCTATGCAGATATTCATGATTTTATCAGCCGCATCGCAGGCAGAAGCGTGAATAAGAAGGCAGTGGAGAGCCTGATCCGCTGCGGAGCCTTTGACAGGCTGCCGGGCAAGCGGAGCCAGCTGCTGCATGTCTTTGAAAAGGCGATCGACAGCGCCAACAAGCAGCAGAAGACGGTGATCTCGGGTCAGATATCGCTGTTTGACATGGGCGGTGAATCGGCTAGGACGCCGCAGACGCCGCTGCCGGCGCTGGAGGAATTTGACAAGCGTACCATGCTGCACATGGAGCGGGAAACCACCGGCGTTTACATCACTGGGCATCCGCTGGACGAGTATCGGGAGGCGCTGGGCAGGCTGAAGATCAATTCGAAGTATCTGGAGGAGTTGTCCGAGCAGGCTGACGGCGGCATTGGCATGGATCAGAAATTCGTGCGCATGGGCGGTCTGATCGCGGAGAAGAAGACCAAGGCGGTCAAGTCCGGCGGGCTGATGGCTTTTTTGCAGCTAGAGGATCTATATGGTATGACGGAGGTCATGGTATTTCCCAAGGTATACGAGCGGATCGCTTCCCAGCTTCAGCTGGATGAGGCCGTGCTGGTTGCGGGCAGGCTCTCCGTGCGAGAGGATGAGGCGCCGAAGCTGCTGCTGGACAAGCTGTATCCCCTGCGGGAGGGGCTTGAGCAGGAGGATCAGCAGGAGAGATCGAGCTATGCCCGGCAGAGGAATGCCGCGCAGCGCAAGCTGTATCTGAAGCTGGATGGCTGCCTGCGGGAGCAGGTACTGTCGGTGCTCAAGGAAACCCCGGGTCGCATCCCTGTGGTGCTGGTGGAGTATGCGCCGGGCGGTGACAGAAGGGCATGGCAGACCCCGGAGGAATACTGGGTGGACGAGGGCTATGACTTTGGCGCTCTGGCAAACCTCATCGGCGCGGATGGCATCGTGCTGAAGTAGACCGGCGCACACCGGATGGAGCAGTGAAAATACGAATACTTTTCACCTGCGAAAAGCAAAGCGTTCGGAAAAGAAATGGGAGTACACGCTGCCGTGCGTTCTGAGGATGAGGGGTGTGGATTTCGATGTACACGCATCCGGGCGTTTTATGACGGGAAAAGCCGCTGAAAAGCGGCTTTTTTCTGTTAATTATTCGAGAAAAAAGGCGGTTTTGCGGTGGTTTTAACACAAATCGAAAAACGGTTATTTGAAAAAAAGGCGGTTTTGAGGTATAATAGATGAGTCGTGCGTTGGAGATTTCTGCGCAAAAATGCCGGTTTTCAGCGGGAAGATGAAGGGCGCACGGCGACAGGGATGAACCGGAAGGTTGCGGCAGCGCCGGTAATTTCCGGGGACCAGTCCGCATCAATCGGACGACGGAGCTCATGCCCGTCGAAAGAA
>CAYWLE010000092.1:0-7290 GCA_964458825.1 uncultured Oscillospiraceae bacterium
GTTCGCATAGAGGGCAGATTCGCTGGACATGATCACCGCGCAGCTGTGCTCACGGGTGCGATCATAGAAAGCGCCGCGCTCGATCTCGCCAAAGCAGGCAGCGCCGCGGGGATCATACTTCGCCACGATCTCCTTGTAGGTGTCCCAAATGGGAGTTTCCACGGTGTCGCCGGGAACCTTTGCCATCAGCATGACCGGTGCATCCACATAGGTGTCCAACGGCATAACCTTGAGTATCGCTTCCAGAATTTCCGGCACGCTGTGGCCGTCCATGCGGATCTCCACCTTGGCATTGGTATGGCCGGGGAAGTTGCCATCGCCAATGGTGATCTCGTCGCCATGACCCATCTCGCAGAGGATCTTCAGCAGCTCGGGGGAAATAATCTTCGGAATACCTTTCAGCATAGGTGTTACCTCCTGTGTCGTTCGCTTCGCCATATCGGCTTTGCTTGTATTATACTATAAAAGAAGGGTTTTGTCTGCGTAAAAAAACGTATTCTGCGCCCGATTTATTGTATTTTCTTCACTTTTTGAGTATAATGATAGCAGCAATTCCATTTTTCTACAAACGGAGGTTCCCATGCTTCAAAATTCCTTCCTCAGCGATTGGCTCAAGGGCATGCCGGAGGTGCTGCAATATGTGGTGGTCATCTTCCTTGCCCTCGTGATACTCTATATCTGCCTGCTGCTTACCCGCCTGCTGGGCCGCAACCGCGGCGAGGGCGTGCGCTACGATAACCCCGAGGAATATGAAAAACAGGTTCCAGACCTATTTGGCTCCACTGCTTTCAAGCGCAAGCCAAAGCAGGACAGTGAAGACGCGAAGGAGAATGATCAGCATGGCTGAGCCTGACCCCGACGCACCGTGTCCAGCGTCCATTCCGGCGCAAGCTCAGGATGCACGCGGGTATCGTTTGCCTGCACAAGTGCGCTCAGGTAATCCTCCAGTTCTCTACGAAAGCCATCCAAGCTGAATATGTGGTTCATCCCCTCGCATACTGCATCCGCACCGCGCAGCCCAGCCAGATACCAGCGGCAGAACTTGCGCATCTCGCAGATGGCAAGCTGCTCCGGCTTCTGCCTGCACACACCCTCTGCGAGCCGCAGCAGCATATCCACCCGCTCGGCGGCTTTGCGCTCCGGCACAGGCTCGCCAGCCTCAAGGCGGCGGATATCCTCGAATATCCATGGCGTCTTCAGCGCTGCGCGGCCGATGCACACCCCGTCCGCGCCCGTGGCTTCGGCAAAGGCAGCCGCATCGCCGACATGCTCCACCGCTCCATTGGCATAGATGGGTATGCGCACAGCCTCACGCACCCGACGCATCTGCTCAATCTGCACGCTGCCACTGTACATCTGGCTTCTGGTTCTGCCATGGAGTATGATCTCGCGGCAGCCAGCCTGCTGCGCAATTGCGGCGATCTCCGGCGCGGTGATGCTATTATCATCCCAGCCAAGCCTGAGCTTGAGCCGAACCGGAAGCTGCACCGCCTCGCAGACAGCATAGATTATGCGTTCCGCCAGCCTAACGTCCCGCAGCAAGGCAGAGCCATTGCCACTTCCCACTACAGTGCGCGCAGGACAACCCATATTGATCTCTATTGCATCGAAGCGAGAAAGCGACTCCAGTCGGTTTGCCGCCATAGCCATAATTTCTGGCTGGTTGCCTATGATCTGCGCCGCAAGGCTTCGTTCCTCTGGCGCCCGCAGCATCAGCGCATCCAGCACAGGCAGGCGTTTTTTCTTCGCCCGGGCGCAGGCAAGCGCAGGTATCATCTCCGTGGTTGCGCCATCCGCACCGTAACCAAAGCAGATGCTGCGAAAGGCCGCGTGGCTCATGCCATCCATGGAGGCAAGCAGGCATTTTAGACTCAAGTCGATTTATCTCCTTCAACAAGAAAGCATAGTCGGTTTTTATTTTTCTCAGCAAACCAAGGTCTGTTTTATATCCATCAATTCCTGATAAACCGACCTTGGATGGTTTTATTGCCAGCATCCAGAATTTGGTCTGTTTTGTCGCCCAGCGCACGCTTCAGGAGTGCATATTCATCCATAGTTCCCCGAACATGCGGCACCAAGTAAGCGCCGTTATCGCTGCCAAGGGCAATTTTTCCGCCAAGGCTCGCGCATAGAGCCACATTCTGCATTTGCAGCTCCAGAAGCGGCTTAAGAACGGCGTCTGGGTAGCGACCTGCGCCGATCAGGTTGCCGATGGTTACCAGCGTAGGCACCCAAACGGCTCCGCTCTGCGCCAGCATGCGCACCGCCGCATCATCAAAATATGCGCCATGCTCGATGGAATCAATGCCTGCATCGATGGCGGCGCGCACGGTTTCCGCGCCATTGCAGTGCGCCATCACAGCAAAGCCCTCGCCGTGGGCAATGCGGGTCATCTCGCTGATCTCCTCAGCGGAAAGAGGCTCGCTGGTGATCCGGCCGAAGGTATCAAAATCCATAAGCCCGGATATCATAAGCTTGATAAAATCCGCGCCCGCACGACCAGCCTCAGCAACCAGCGCACGAAACTGCCGCATATCATCGAAGCCGCGCCCGATGAAGCCGCCATAGCGACCCTGCCGGTGGATGGGAAAGACCGGCGTGCGATACTCAATGCCATACGCCGAAGCGAGCTGGGCGGCGCGCTTGCCAACGCCCCAAGCATCTCCCCCATCGCGCAGGTAGGTGATCCCGGCGTCGGCATAGGCTTGCAGGCGTGAACGAACCAGCGCTTCATCCACGCGCTCCTTTTGAGCATCGATGGCGGCACGGTAATAAACGCCGTCGAGGATCATATGAATGTGGCAATCGCAGCGCATGCTTTCCCTCCGCAGTATATTCTGCATCCATTATACGGCGGCTGTGTTGTGTTTGCAATCGTGTGCTGATGTGCGGCGGTTTTATTTTTGCATGGGAAGCGTGATTCAAGCCACGCTGAACAGGTTATGAATTATTTGGAGGTGTAAAACGCATGAATTTGAAGGGAAGCAAGACTGAGAAAAACCTGATGGCTGCCTTTGCAGGCGAATCCGAGGCAAGAAACAAGTATACCTATTTTGCCAGCGTTGCAAAGAAGGAGGGCTACGAGCAGATCGCCGCCATCTTCCAGAACACCGCCGACAACGAAAAGGAGCATGCCAAGCTATGGTTCAAGGCTCTTGGCGAGCTGGGCAACACCGCACAGAACCTGCTCTCCGCCGCCGAGGGTGAGAATTACGAGTGGACGGACATGTATACCGGCTTTGCCAAGGATGCCGAGGAGGAGGGCTTTGTGGAGCTGGCTGCGAAGTTTCGCATGGTTGCCGCCATTGAGAAGGCTCATGAGGAGCGCTATCGCAGGTTGCTGAGCAATGTGGAGATGCAGCAGGTGTTCAAAAAGGCAGATATGCAGATGTGGGAGTGCCGCAACTGCGGACATCTGGTGGTTGGCAAGGAAGCGCCCGAGGTTTGCCCGGTTTGCACCCATCCACGCGCCTATTTCGAAATTCGCAAGGAAAACTACTGACTATGATTCCGGGTCGGTCGATCGCAGACCGACCCTCCTTTGGAGGTATCATGAAGGTTCGCTACAATGAAAATCAGGAGATCGTTGCTTCCGTGAAGGATGGGCTTGCCCGCACCGGCGGCTACTGCCCATGCAGGCTGGAGCGCACAGAGGACAACAAGTGCATCTGCCGCGAGTTCCGCGAACAGATCAAAGACCCCGATTTTGAGGGCTACTGCCACTGTTTCCTGTATTACAAGGAAAAATAGCGACGATTTACATCCATCCATACATCTATAAGGCTTGGCGACGAACGATAGCAGCATCGTTCGTCGCCATATATATGCATTTTTACTTCTTAACGTTCCTTTTCAGAAGCTCCGAGCAGATTGCGCCGGTTGGGCATACACTCTTGCACCTGCCGCAGCGGATGCATTCCAACTGATTGGCTGATTTCTGTGGATCGCAGCCCATGTCACAGCAGCGACTGCAAGCGCCGCAGCTGGTGCACTTCTGTGGATCCACGCGGTAGCGGAAGATGGAAATCGGGTTGAACAGCGAGTATATCGCACCAAGCGGACAGATGTACTTGCAAAACGGACGATAGATGATAATGGACGCGAGCAGCGTGACCGCCAGTATCGCAAGCTTCCACGTATAGAGCCATCCGAGGGTGGCTCGCAGGCTCTTGTTCAGCAAAACCAGCGGTATGCCGCCCTCCAGCGTGCCAACCGGACATATCCACTTGCAGAAGTAGGGCGCGCCCTGACCCAGCATATCCACGAGGCACAGCGGCAGTATGATGACGAACACTGCGAGGATCACATACTTCAGCTTTCGCAGAAGCTTTTCGCCTCGAAAGGTTTTGAGCTTCTTTGGGAAGGGAATCTTGTGCAGCAGATCCTGTATCAGTCCAAAGGGGCATAGCCAACCGCAGACGAACCTACCGACCAGCGCTCCCACAAACATCAGAAAACCAGCCACATAGAAGGCAAACTTAAAATTCCAGCTGCCGATCACCGCCTGCATTGCGCCGATGGGACAGGCGCCCAGCGCGCCGGGGCAGGAATAGCAGTTCATGCCCGGCAGGCATAGGTTCTTCAACTTGCCCCTATAGATTTTTCCCTGAACGAAGCCGATCAGGTAGCTATTGCTCAGCAGCGCCCAAAGCGCCTGTATCCAGTTGCGAAAGCCAGAGCCGCGCCGCTTTTTCTCCTTAACCAATTCCAATACACTCCAAGCAGATATTTACAGCCTTCTTCAGCACCACAGCAGCCTCGCCGCGGCATACGCCACATACCATGCATCCCGCGCCGCAGAGCAGCAGCGCAACGCCGATCCAGCGCGGCAAATGCATCCGATTCATATAAGCTCACCTACCAGCCATGCATCCTACTTCAGCCAAAGCCATTATAGCACACTCTACACTAAAACACAAAGGACAATCGATAAACAATCTGCTATTTTCCCTCTACAGAAAAGGAGCCTGCCGGCTGGCAGGCTCCAACATTCATCCAACAAAGGATGGAAGACTTGAACTGGATTATTCGTAGAGGTTCTGAGCGATCTCAGGATCATCCATGTTCTCAGCGGTGTACCACTGGCAGCCAGTGTCCACATCGCCAACTTCTTCGCCGTTCACGGCTGCTACGCACAGCTCAACAACGGCAGCGCCCATGGCTACGGGAGCCTGAGTGATAGCGCCAGCGAAAACGCCCTCACGGACTGCGCCGAGGATAACCGCGCCGGAGTCGAAGCCAGCAGCGATGATGCCGTCTGCGCCGCAAACCTGCAGGTTCTCGTTTGCAGAAACGATCGCCTCAGCAGAGTGCTGGTTGGAGCCATAGATAGCGATGGTGTCTTCCTTGGTCAGGATGGTGTTAGCATCGGTCAGGGACAGCTCTGCGGTAACCTGAGCGGGAACCAGGGTCTCGATGATGACCTTGGCGTTCTCAGCGGTCTCAGCCTTGGCAGTGTTGCAGTAGAAGGTGTCGCCTTCCAGAGCTACGCCATACTCAGCGCACAGCTCGGCCATCTTATCGATGAAGCCCAGACCGCGCAGGGTAACGGACTCGGATACGTTGTCCTGAGCGATAACGCCGATACGAACGGTGCCTTCAGCAGCAGCGATCTTCTCGGAGATCTTCTCGAAAACCTTCTCAGCAGCAACGGCGCCGGCAGCATAGTTGTCGGTAGCAGCGTTGGCTACGATGGAGCCTTCGGGAGCGCCGGGAACGCCAGAGTCGAAGCCGACGATCGGGATGCCTGCTGCCTGAGCCTGAGCGATGGGATCGAGCAGGGTCTCAGTGGACAGAGCGGCCAGACCGATGGCTGCGGGGGCGGCTGCGATTGCGGAGTTCATCTGCTGCAGCTGCTCATCATAAGCGGACTCAGTGGCGGGGCCAACGAAGTTTACGGTAACGCCCAGTTCAGCTGCCTTTTCCTCGGCACCCTTCTTAACGGCCTGCCAGTAGGAATGCTGGAATCCCTTGGAAACGATCTCGATGTTCAGAGTGCCCTCAGCAAAAGCTGCGGTTGCGCCGACGACCAGCATAAGAGCCAGTACCAGAGCCAGAATCTTCTTCATGTGTCTTTCCTCCTAAGATACTTTCTATGTTTAACGTCCTCGTGGACGCTAACATCATTTTGCCTTGTCTAGTTCAGTGCTTTTTTCGAAATCAGCTGAATCATAGCACACTTTTCTTCTTTCGTCAATCACAATTTAATCATTTCGTGGAATTGACGAAAGCCTGCCATGGATGCCTCAGCTCTTCTTTCGGTTGCGGATTACATCTAGCCAGATGGCTCCGATGAGGATCAGGCCGGTGATGATGCTCTGCCACTCGGCGTTTAGACCGATCTTCGGCAGACCCTGCTTGAGCAGCGTAAGGATCATAACGCCGAGGAAGGTGCCAAAGATGCTGCCGGTGCCGCCGGTCATGGACGTGCCGCCGATAATCGCGCCGCCGATGGCGTCCAGCTCAAGACCGCCGCCCGCGCCGGGTGTGATGGAGGAGCTGGTTGCGCAGACGTATGCGATGGCAGCAATACCAGCAAACAGACCGGAGATGATATAGGCGGACATCTGATACTTCACCACGTTCACGCCAGAGAGGCGGGCGGCTTCCTTATTGGAGCCGATGGCGATGATGTAGCGGCCGGTGTGGGTCTTATTCAGCACGATGGACATGACTACAATTGCCACAATAACCACGATGATGCCCGTGGGGATCGGCATGTTCTTGCCGTTAGCATCCTTGATGAAGATCTTAAAGATCTGACGGAACCAGCCGTTTTCAGCGCTTCTGCTGGGCCAAACCACGGAGCCGCCGCTGACAACAGAGCCAAGACCGCGGGTCATAAGCATGGTGCAGAGGGTGGCGATGAAGGCGGGCAGGTTCATCACGGCAACCAAGAAACCATTCAGGCAACCAACCAACAGACCGAGCACGATGCAGATCACCAAGCCAAGCCAAGTGGGCGCGCCATGGGCAATGCAGAAGCCGCCGATCAGCGCATAGCAGACTGTGCCAGTACCGATGGAGAGGTCATTGCCACCGGAGATCAGGCAGAAGGTGACGCCGATTGCCATGAACATGAAGTAATAGAACGAGTCAAAGAGGGTCACGATGGTGGAATACTTGCGGAAGCTGGAGCTTGCGATGGCAAAGAAAGCTGCCAGCGCGATAGCTACCGCAACTACCACGATCCTCTGCATGCTGACCTTGCGGGAAGAGAGAATGCCGCTATTGTTTTTCATCTGAACAAACCTCCTTCTCGCCGCATTAGCGCTTGCGCGAGCTGCTGCG